>DLOT01000019.1:0-14456 GCA_002479715.1 Ruminococcus sp. UBA7477
CGTATCGATATGTCGGAATACATGGAAAAATTCAGTGTCTCCAGACTGATAGGGGCTCCTCCAGGATACGTGGGATATGAAGAAGGCGGGCAGCTGACTGAAGCGGTCAGAAGAAAGCCGTACTCGGTAGTCCTTTTCGATGAGATCGAAAAAGCACACCCGGACGTTTTCAACATTCTTTTGCAGATATTGGAGGACGGCTTTCTGACCGACACGAGCGGCCGCAAGGTGAGCTTTGCGAATACCGTCATCATAATGACCTCAAATCTCGGAACGGGCGACGGCGAAAAGAGCGTCGGCTTTTCAAAGAGGGACGGCGAAGAATACTGTTATACCGACGGGCTTAAAAAATTTTTCTCTCCCGAGCTTCGCGGCAGGATAGATGAGGAGATAGTTTTTTCGCCTCTCGGAGAGGATACCCTGAAGCAGATCGCGGAAAAAATGCTCAAAGGTCTTTGCAAGAGAGCCGAGGATATGAAGATAAAGCTTTCCTGCACGGGCGAGGTCGCCGCAGAGCTGGCAAGAGAGGGAGCCGCTTCGGGGGGCGCAAGAGGAATACGCCGCATAATCACAGCAAAGCTTGAAAATATGCTTTCGGATTATATCATCTCCAGAAGTATAGAGGGCGGCAGTGACGATCTACGGCTGACAGTCGGAGAGCAGGGCTTCGAGCTGAAACCCGATCTGCCCAGACTTTCAAGCAACGCCACCGAGGCTTCATAGACCGTATATATGCGAGAGAAACGCCGCCAGCCAAGCGGCACGACGGGAAAACCGACTATAAACAAGATCGCCGCAAGCTCATATTGCCTGCGGCGAAACTGTTATCTGATTAAAATCCGTGCTTTCAGATCTCTCTGCGGGTAAAGCCGTCCCATGCGATAAGCCAGAAAATGACCATGTGTACGGCTATGACTCCTATCGCTGCGGTGACCGTCTGATAAAGGAACATTCCACCGCCGTTTGCGATAGAGCGGAGGTCAAGGTTGGCAAAGATAAGATATCTTGCCCAGTCCTGATTGACCATCGCCAGCATCGACACGATAGATTTGCCTGCCAGCATACAGAACATACTTATTCCAATGGCAAATGCCGAGCTTTTCATCAGCGTTGAAACGGCAAACGCCAGCGTTGACATAACGACTATTTCCACACTCGAAAGCAGGTAGCTCTTAATCATATAAACTAAGCCGTTCGTGACGAAGATCTCGCCGCCCTCAGCCTTGATATAGTCCGCGCCGATAAGACTGCCGCCGAAGAATATCAGCGAGGTCAGGAAGGCGATAACGAACATTACAGCCAGCATTATGTAGCCTGTTGATATTACTGTGAAATACTTTGATACAAGTATCTTCCAGCGCTTGACGGGGTTTATTAGCAGGAATTTGATCGTTCCGTTTGAAAACTCAGACGATACCGAGAGCGACGCTACTACTATAGCGAGCAGTCCTATAAAGGTTATCCCGTATGTCGAGAAGTTGAAGGCGCTCCAGAAGTCAAGCCCGTTTTCCATGCTGATGCCGTCTGCAACGTTGTATTCAACACCGTGTTCGACAGTATAATTGAAGTAGGCGAGCCGGTTGACAGCCGAGTCGTATTCTTTCTTGCTTATAAGGCTGCCGGGCTTTTTCTCATAGTCGATCATAGTGCTTTTTATATCGTAGATCTCAAGCAGATCGGTAAACTCGCTGCTGAAATACTCTCTGAGGTTCTCAGATGTCCATGGATCGACGCTTTTGCTGTAGTAGACGTTGTTGTCGCGAAGATATCCGTAGAACCAGCAGTCAAGCTCATACTGCGCAAACCTGTATTCATAGTCGGGCGCAGAGGCGTCGGAGGGCATATTTGCCTTGCACTCCTCAAGCTTCAGATCGTAAAATGCCTTCATATCGTTTGACATGACCGCCGCCTCGAGCTTTTTGAACTCCTCCGAGGCCTTGTATTCGCTGTAGTAGTCATCATACAGCTTGTTGACGGCAGCAAGGCATTTATCGCTTTCCTCGCATTCGCCGTATTCCGACATAGCTTCGGAGTATTTCATATATTCCTCGCTCTGAGAAACGAGGCTCTCGAAATAGGACCAGCTTTCGCCCAGCGCGTCTGTCAGCGCGACAGTCCGCCAGTCATACATACTTTCCGCGCCCGCCGACTTGGCAAGCTCCAGCGTATCGGTGTAGGCCTTGTCGTAGGGATAATCGCCGCCCTCATGGTATGTGATCTCATCGTCGATGAGCCAGTCCATGTCTCCCGAATAGCCGCCGTCAACATAATCGACTATCTTGACCAGTGACGGCAGTGCGATCGCCGCAAGGATCACCAGGATCAGCATAACTACGGTCGAAGCCCTATGTATGCTCTTGATATATTCGTTTTTAACGAGATTTCTGAACTTACACAATTTGTCCGCCCTCCTGTTCGTTGCTTGTCATTTCTATGAATACATCCTCAAGCTTCTTCTTGGGCTTGAGAGAAACGGTATACAGAAGGACTCCGTTTTCGATAAGCATTTTGTTTACGTCAGCAATACCTGCGTTGTCGCTTTCCTTCGGCAGGATAAGCTCCACATCGCCGTTTTCGTTGCAGGATGCGTTATATCCGCTCAGAAGCGACAGGGTCTTTACGCTGTCGTTCGTTCTGATAACATAGTCCTCGGTCTCGCCCTCGGATGCCGCCAGCAGATCAGCTATCGAGTAGACGCCCAGCATGACGCCCTTTGAAATAACGCCGACCCGGTCGCACATAAGCTCCATTTCGCTCATCAGATGGCTTGAAACGATAACGCAGACGCCCTCCTTGTGAGCGAGGTTTTTTAAGATATCGCGCAGATCCTTTATTCCCGCAGGGTCAAGACCGTTTGTCGGCTCGTCGAGAATAAGCACCTTCGGGTGATGGAGGATCGACTGTGCCACTCCGAGCCTCTGCCGCATACCGAGGGAGTATTTGGATATCTTTTCGTTGATCCTGTTGGTCAGCCCGACAAGCTCCGCGACCTCATCGATGCGCTCCTTGGTTATGCCGCTTCTCATCCTGCCGTAGTGCCACAGATTCTGATAGCCTGTCAGGTTTTTATACATCTCCGGGTTTTCAACTATGCCGCCGACATTGTTCATTGCCTTTTCAAAGTTTTTTACAACATTGTTTCCGCAGATAGAGACCTCGCCGCTGTCTATCGAGAGCAGGCCGACTATCATCTTTATGGTAGTCGTCTTTCCGGCGCCGTTCGGCCCGAGAAATCCGAATACCTCGCCCTCATAGGCGTCAAAGGTGATGTCGTGAAGAATGTGGCGTTTGCCTATTGTCTTGTTCAGATCTTTTATGGATACAGCCGCCCGCTTTTCGGGGGCTGTGCTTATCATGGTTTCGCTCAATGTGTTTGCCTCCTTTGCCTGTTAATACATCTGAGAGTAGAAATAGTCCGCGCCGACTATTTTCCACTCGCCGTCGTCCTTATACATCTGCAAGTTGCCCTCGTAGCTGTATTCCCAGAGCTTATCAGGCGAAAGCTCCTGCCAGAAGTTGGTTAACTCCGCCATACCGAAAAAAAACGGCGTCTGCGTGCCGCAAAGCTGGTAGGTCACTTTAACGCTGACCGTTGCGCCTGATGCACCGTTTTTCTTTATCTTGGTTACGACGACATCGCAGGAGGCAGAAGAGATATAGCCCGACGGGGGATTTTCCGAGTATCCCGAGATTCCGGAAAGGTAGTCCTTTTTTGTGGAATAGTAGTTTGGAGTGGTCGGGCTTTTGTTGTAGTCATCTATGAAGTCAGACTGCATCCAGTATTTTTCGACGACCTCCCGTGCCGCATCTTCACGCATTTTCGCGCTTGCGGAGTCATTCGCATCGGTACTTGACGAAACCGAGCATTGCAGTATTTCGGACGCGTAGCTTTTGACCGTCTGCTCGATGATGTCCCTCTCGTGGTTTTTAAAGCGGCTTGAGCTGTAGGATATGTATCCGGCAAAAACTATTATCGCCGCCAGCCCGAGAACGATCCCGCGGTTTATCCGCCGAAGCCTTAGTTTCATTTGCATTACCTCCGTAATTAATTTATCCATTGAATTATAGCACGACCACAAAATGCTGTCAACCGCGTTCTTGACAAAGCGGAGAATATAGGCTAAACTAATAGTGACAGCTTTTTTGGGCTGAGATTATGATAACACCGAAATCTTAAATTTCAAGAGTGGTAAAGCTTAATTAATTCTTAATATATGAGGTAACGATGATGACAAAGATATGTAAGAGCTGCGGCATGGAGTATTCGGGCGATTTTTGCGAGCATTGCGGCTACGGCAAGGAGCCAGAGAGAGCCAAGGCATATGACAAGTATAAGTCGAACAGACAGCGCAAGGCGGAAAAAGAGGCTGCCGCGTCAAAGCCGGGCAAGAACGGAAAGACCAAAAAGGGAGGAGTCTCTAAGGGGCAGATAGGCGTTATAATCGGGATAGCTGTTTTGACAGTCGGAATAATGGTCTGGTCGCTGTGGCGTGACGGAGTTATCGGCGCCGGGGATAAGACAGAGCCGATCGTCAGCTATTTTGAGGCTATCGCCGAAAATGACTACGATAAGTATGTCAAAACAATGCCCGAGGCTATTGCCAAGACATATGATGACTATATGAGCGCAAACGGCCTTTCCGAGGATACGTTCATAAGAGAGAGCTATGCCGATTATACGGAGATATTCGGTCAGGGCTACACGGCGGCGGTAAGCTGCGGCGATGAGGAAAAAATGGACGCTGCCGAGATAGATGACGCCGAGCAGCTTTACGAGAAAAACTTCAGCGAGCAGATCTCTATCAAGGAGGCGTATAAGGTTTCGACAAAGGTCGACTTTTCGGGCAGCGAGAGGTCTGAGACCTATTATTATGACGTCTATGTGGCAAAGATCGGCTTTCATTGGTATATTCTGAATATAGACGATTACTACGATAATCAGAAGCAGTAAAAAAACAAAGGATCACCCCCTTGACAACCGGGCGGATATGGTATATAATATCAAGAGTTTAAGGATTGCGGGTGATAACAATGAGGCTTGAGTTTGCTTTTGGAGCTGGGGAGCTTTCCCCAAGGCCCTTTACTTGTTCTTTCCTTTTTTCTCCCGCCCTTTTTGTTGTCGATAGTATTTCTGACGCTTTACGGTGACAACCGTTTTCAGCGTCAGTTTTTTTATATGGAGGTATTAATATGCGGCAGAAGGACAGAAAAATCGTTCTGGAGGACGGAAGCGTCTACACGGGCTACGGCTTCGGCGACAGCTGCGACAGGGTGTGCGAGATAGTTTTCAACACCTCTATGGTGGGTTATCAGGAGATCGTTTCAGACCCCTCCTACACCTATCAGGCGGTTGTCATGACTTATCCTCTCATCGGCAACTACGGCATAACCGATGAGGACTTTGAAACAAAGAGCATATCCATAGGCGGGCTCATAGTACGCGAATACAACGATTTTCCCAGCAATTTCAGATATACCAAGACTCTTTCGGAAACTCTTGAGGAAAATCACGTTCCGGGAATAAGCGGTATCGACACCCGCAGGCTGACGAGAAGCATCCGCGACCTCGGAAGCAGAAGAGTGCTTATCTGCGGTATCGACACACCCGATGAAGAGGCTCTGCGGATCGTGCGCTCCCAAAGCGTTCCGACCGACGCAGTGTCAAAGGTAAGCTGCCGTAAGAAGTGGTATTCCAGGACCTCTAATCCGCAGTTCAATGTTGTCGCTGTAGACTGCGGCATAAAGCTGAATATTATCCGCTGTCTGAATTCGCTCGGCTGCAATGTGACTATAGTTCCGTGGAATACTCCTGCTGAGGAGATCGCCGCGATGAAGCCCGACGGGCTTTTCCTATCAAACGGCCCCGGCAACCCCGAGGACGTTTCGCCCGTTATCGAAACGGTAAGAGCCCTGCGCGGCAGACTGCCCATTTTCGGCATATGCTTAGGTCATCAGATAGTTTCGCTTGCATACGGCGCAAAAACATATAAGCTGAAGTTCGGTCACCGCGGCGGAAATCACCCGGTCAAAAATCTTGAAACGGGCAGGATCGAGATAACATCTCAGAACCACAGCTACGCTGTCGATGTCGGCTCGGTCGAAAAAACCGGACTTGAGATCACGCATATAAATCTTCTGGACAATACGGTCGAGGGAGTCGAGTGCAGGGAGGACAAGGTGTTTTCTGTTCAGTATCACCCCGAAAGCGCTCCCGGCCCGCAGGACAGCCGTTATCTTTTCGATAAATTCATCACGACCATGAAGCAGAATAAGGAGGAGAAGAAAAATGCCTAAGCGCACCGATATAAAAAAGGTTTTGGTAATAGGGTCCGGCCCTATCGTTATAGGTCAGGCGGCAGAGTTCGACTATTCGGGAACGCAGGCCTGCCTTGCTCTGCGCGAAGAGGGCTATGAGGTCATTCTGGTCAACTCAAATCCCGCTACCATCATGACCGATACTTCTATAGCCGACAAGGTATACATGGAGCCTCTGACCCTCGAGTATCTTGCTAAGATTCTCCGTTATGAGCGCCCGGACGCGCTTCTTCCCGGCATCGGCGGGCAGACCGGCCTTAACCTTGCAATGCAGCTTGCAAAGAAGGGCGTTTTGGATGAGTGCGGCGTCGAGCTTCTGGGAACAAGCGCAGACAGCATCGACAGGGCGGAGGACAGAGAGCTTTTCAAGGAGCTTTGTGAGGAGCTTGGCGAGCCTGTTCTTCCCTCGGAGATAGCAAACACAATTGAAGAGGGTGTTGCTGCCGCCGAAAGGATTGGCTATCCCGTCGTGCTTCGGCCTGCGTTTACGNNAACAGGCGGCGGATTTGCCGACAATGAGGAGGAGCTTCGTTCGACTTTGAAAAATGCCCTCGCTCTCTCGCCCGTTTCACAGTGCCTTATCGAGAAGTCCATAAAGGGCTATAAGGAGATAGAATATGAGGTAATGCGCGACGCTAACGACACTGCGATAACGATATGCAATATGGAGAACATAGACCCTGTCGGTATCCACACAGGCGACTCGATAGTCGTCTGTCCGAGCCAGACGCTTACGAACAAGGAATATCATCTCCTCCGCGACAGCGCACTGAAGATCATCAGAGCATTAAAGATACAGGGCGGCTGCAATGTTCAGTTTGCGCTCGACCCGCATTCGTTCAGATATTATCTCATAGAAGTGAACCCGCGTGTTTCGCGCTCGTCTGCGCTGGCTTCAAAGGCAAGCGGATACCCGATCGCAAGAGTTTCGGCTAAGATCGCCGTTGGTATGCACCTTGACGAGATACAGATCGCAAATACTCCCGCAAGCTTTGAGCCGACGCTTGACTATGTTGTGACCAAAATGCCGCGTTTCCCGTTTGATAAGTTCACTATGGCATCAAACACCCTTTCGACCCAGATGAAAGCGACCGGCGAGGTCATGAGCATAGGCAGGACGCTGGAGGAAAGTATGCTCAAGGCGATCCGCTCGCTCGAGATAGGTCTTTGCCACGTTCACAGCAAGAAGTTCGACAGCTACTCAACACAGCAGCTGCTCGACTACATAAAGCTCGGCACAGACGACAGGATATACGCGATAGCCCAGCTTATGTGGAAGGGCTGCGACCTCGGCGTTATCTGCGACATAACCCAGATAGATATGCTGTTTCTCAACAAGATAGAGAATATCGTTATGTTTGAAAACGAGCTTCTTGCAGGCAAGGGCGACGCCGATGTGCTTTACGCCGCAAAGAAAATGGGCTTCAGCGACCGCTATATCGCCCAGCTATGGGAGATGACCGAGGACGAGGTTTACAACATGAGAAAGCAGCTCGGAATGTTCCCTGTCTATAAGATGATCGACACCTGCGCCTCCGAGTTTGACAGCTATATCCCGTATTTCTATTCCACCTACGAGGACGAAAACGAGTCGATAGTTTCAGACAAGCCGAAGGTCATCGTTCTCGGCTCGGGGCCTATCAGGATAGGTCAGGGAGTCGAGTTCGACTACTCGACAGTTCATGCGGTAACGACTATCAAGAAATACGGCTATGAGGCTATTATCATCAATAACAACCCCGAAACCGTTTCTACCGACTACACCACCAGCGACAAGCTCTATTTCGAGCCGCTCACCGTCGAGGACGTTATGAACGTCATAGAGCTTGAAAAGCCCTACGGTGTTATCGCCTCTCTGGGCGGACAGACGGCTATCAATCTTGCCGAGCCGCTTATGCGCCGCGGCGTGAAGATTATCGGAACAGACTTTGCAGCGATAGAGCGTGCCGAGAACCGAAACGCCTTTGAAAGGGTTCTGGAGGAGCTTCATATCCCCCAGCCGCAGGGCGAGGCTGTCACCGATATCGAAAAGGGTGTGGCTGCTGCTGCGAGAATAGGCTACCCGGTGCTTGTCCGCCCGAGCTATGTTCTCGGAGGAAGGGCAATGCAGATCGTTTCAAATGAGGAGATGCTTCGCACATATCTTAAAACGGCTGTGGAGATAGACGAGGATAAGCCCGTGCTGGTAGATAAGTATATAGAAGGCAAGGAGGTCGAGGTGGACGCCGTCTGCGACGGAAAGGACGTCTTTGTTCCCGGAATTATGGAGCTTGTCGAGAGAACGGGCATCCACTCGGGCGACTCGATAAGCGTTTATCCAACCTTCTCTATCAGCAGGGAGGTCAAGGAAACCATTCTCGATTACACAAAGCGTCTTGGTCTCGGCATCGGAATAGTGGGACTCTATAACATTCAATTTATCGTTGATAAGAACAACTATGTGTACATAATCGAGGTCAATCCCCGCTCGTCGAGAACTGTTCCGTTCCTCTCAAAGGCTACGGGCTACAGCCTCGCCGATATCGGCACTCTTGTCATACTCGGCAAGTCGCTGAAGGAGCAGGGTCTTGATATGATCTATCCGCCGGAGAAGAAGCGGTGGTATGTCAAAGCGCCGGCATTCTCGTTCTCAAAGCTCAACGGTCTGGACGCCTACCTGTCGCCCGAAATGAAATCAACGGGCGAGGCGATCGGCTATGACAAAAAGCTGACCAGAGCGCTTTACAAGGCGCTGAAGTCCTCGGGAATGAAGCTTTCAAACTACGGAACTCTGTTTGCCACTATCGCCGATAAGGACAAGGAGGAGGCTCTGCCGCTCATCAGAAGGTTTTACAAGCTCGGCTTCAATATCGAGGCGACCCACGGAACAGCGGTATATCTGCGCGAAAACGGTATCAAGACCCGTGAAAGGCAGAAGATCAGCGCCGGAAGCGACGATATTCTGAAACGTATCAGATCGGGGTATATCAAATATGTTATCAATACACGAGATATGAGCTCGGCTGGCCACATCACCGACGGCTATGAGATCAGGCGGTGCGCTGTTGAAAACGGAGTTGCGATCTTCACCGCTCTTGATACGGTCAAGGTACTGCTCGACGTTCTTGAGGAAATGACGCTGTGTATCTCGACCATCGACGATCCAGCTTAAAGCTGGACCTATAGCCGCCTATGTCAAAATAGACTAGTAAGAAAGATAGCGCGACGGCGGGTCAAACAAAGACAAATCAAACGCTTGCGTTTGATTTGAAAGGAGGAGCAGCGGAATGAGTGCGCTTTTCGTGCTTGCATGGAATGCCTGCACGGAAACAAACGATATGGAGCTTGCGACGACGAGACGGCGTGGCAGCTTAAAGTTGCACCTGTTACGCTAAGGAAAGGCGAGATTTCCGCGTTTGCGCTCGGAATATTCAGGAAGCTTTTGCTGAACAAAAAACAAACCGAACGCTTGCGTTTGGGGATGTTTTGTTGTATAATTATATTATCGAGGGTGTTCGATAAATCGCAATTTGTAAAGGAGTTGATAACACTATGTTCCGTTTTAAAGATGAAAACAAGAACAGGACTATCGAGTCTTTGCGTAAATTTCCCGGTGAAAATGCCTATGAAATCACATATTATGGCGATTATGCTATGGAAGAATACCTGAAATGCGGTGCGGCGGATTTCACGGCTATGCACGGATTTCAGGCGAAGCATATTCTCGAGGGCAACGAACTCGGCTTCTTTTACCAGAAACAGCATAATTGCTCGGGCTTTACCGCGCATACTGCCGAGGATGATTTCCTGCTTTGTCATGATTTGGACACCCAGCCCAAGATGCCCTGCCTCACACTTTCAGAAAACAAGGTTACGGGGAAAACTGTCGGTCTGTCCAATTTGCAGACCTATGGCTACTTTAAAGCCTGCGGGGATAAATACCCGGAGCTGGAGTACGATGAGAAATGGGTGGAGGAGACCTGCCGTCTAGATATCGAAAATCCCTTTGACTGCGCAAGAATACTGACAACTCCTTATGAGACGCAGGACTGTATGAACTCGCACGGGCTTGGGTTGGTCATATCTTCAGCGGACGGCTCGGAGTATGAAAATTACGACAATAAGATACCGCTTTGCAGGGGTTCTTTCAACCGTGCGATAATTGACAGTTGCAGAACAGTTGACGAGGTTATAGCCTTTCTTGGGTGTTATACCTTTGCGCCGCCTGAATTTCAAGAGCATTTCCTGATTGCAGACGCAAGCGGTAAGAGCATTATCGTTGAGTATGTCAAAGGTGAAATGGTGATTATCCCCAACGACAAACCTTATCAGATATTTTCGAATTTTATGATATATAATAACCCAGAGTTGGAGGGCTTCGGCAAGGACAGATACCTCGGGTATCAGAAATATCTCGATGCCCATAACGGCATTGTAAATGAAGAAACAGCTTTCGGGCTGCTGCACGAAAATCATATACCGGGCGATGAGAATTATTCGGTGGTGTTTAATCTTACAAAGAGGACAGCGGCAATTCAGTTTGCCCCTGATTTTGCTGTGACACACAGGTATCAGCTATAAATTTCGGTTTATCGTGGGCTTCACTTAACCCAAACAGAATAACAAGAAACGACACCGTTTATCGAAGCGGTGTCGTTTTAGTTTGTGTCTGATGTTCGGGGCGCTGTCGATCACTCGGCTGCCCGTGCTTTGTACCGTAAAATGTGTTCAACAGAAAGACCTTGCAGGCTCAGCCGAGCGACACTGTGAAGCTGCCGTCCCTGAAATCAACGGTCAGCAGGGAGTCGGGCGAGGGGTCGTCTGCGATAATGCACTTGGCGATAAGCGTTTCGACCTTGCGCTGAATGAGCCTTTTGAGAGGACGCGCGCCGTAAACGGGGTCGTAGCCCTCGTCGATAAGCTCATCGCGTGCAGCTTCGGTGACGGTGATCGAAAGACGCTTATCCTCCAGACGCTTGCGAAGATCTTTAAGCATAAGCTCAACGATCGAAGTAATCTCGCTTTTTGCAAGAGGCTTGTAGAACACTATCTCGTCAAGACGGTTCAAAAATTCCGGCCTGAAAGAACGTCTGAGAAGCTCGTTGACCTTTTCCTCTGCCTGCGCGGATATCTCGTTTTCTGCGGTTATACCATCCAGAATAATATCCGAGCCGAGGTTGGAGGTGAGAATGATGATAGTGTTTTTAAAATCTACCGTGCGCCCCTGAGAATCGGTTATTCTTCCGTCGTCAAGAACCTGCAAAAGCACGTTGAAAACATCGGGATGAGCCTTTTCTATCTCGTCGAAAAGAACGACCGAATAGGGTCTGCGGCGAACGGCTTCGGTGAGCTGACCGCCCTCCTCGTAGCCCACATATCCGGGAGGCGCTCCGATAAGCCTGCTCACAGAGTATTTTTCCATATATTCGCTCATGTCTATGCGCACGATATTTTTTTCATCGTCGAAAAGCGCCTGAGCGAGTGCCTTGGCAAGCTCCGTTTTGCCGACACCTGTCGGACCCATAAACAGGAATGAGCCTATAGGTCTTTCGGGATTGGCGATGCCGGCGCGCGCCCTGATAATCGCTTGCGAAACCTTTTCGACAGCCTCGTTCTGACCGATGACCCTTTTGTGCAAAGTGTCCTCAAGGCAGAGCAGCTTTTCACGCTCGCCCTCCATAAGCTTTGCGACAGGTATTCCTGTCCATCGGCAGATGATCTTCGCGATCTCTTCATCGGTCACCTTGTCACGCAGAAGTGATTCGGTATCGCCCTTGTTCTTTTCGGCCTTGGCCTCCTCCGCATCAAGCTGCTGCTTGAGCGATGGCAGCTTGCCGTATTTAAGCTCGGCTGCCTTTTCAAGATCGTATTCTCTTTGAGCCTGTTCTATCTGAGCGTTAACGCTCTCGATCTCCTCGCGCAGGCGTCTGACTGCCGAAATGCCGCTCTTTTCGTTTTCCCACTTGGCCTTCATTTCGTTAAAGTCCGCACGCATATCGGCAAGCTCCTTCTGGATCTCGGCGAGATGCTCCTGTGAGAGCTTGTCGCTTTCCTTTTTGAGGGCGGCTTCTTCTATCTCGTGCTGCATGATCTTGCGTGAGATCTCGTCAAGCTCGGTGGGCATAGAATCCATCTCGGTCTTTATCAGAGCGCAGGCTTCGTCTACAAGGTCTATAGCCTTATCGGGCAGAAAACGGTCTGTGATATAGCGGTTTGAAAGTGTTGCCGCCGCGATAAGTGCCGCGTCCTGAATTTTCACACCGTGATAGACCTCGTATCTCTCCTTTAGTCCGCGGAGTATGGAGATGGTGTCCTCAACAGTCGGCTCGCTGACCATAACAGGCTGGAAGCGTCTTTCGAGGGCTGCGTCTTTCTCGATGTATTGGCGGTATTCGTTGAGGGTTGTCGCGCCGATACAGTGAAGCTCGCCTCTTGCAAGCATAGGCTTCAGAAGATTTCCTGCGTCCATAGCTCCGTTGTTTTTGCCGGCTCCGACGATAGTGTGAAGCTCGTCGATAAATAGGATTATCTTGCCCTCGCTCTTTTTAACGGCGGCAAGCACTGCCTTGAGCCTTTCCTCAAACTCTCCCTGATATTTCGCACCCGCGATGAGCGCGCCCATATCAAGCGAAAACACCTGTCTGTCTTTGAGGTTATTGGGAACGTCGCCGCGGACTATCCTCTGCGCCAACCCCTCTGCGATAGCCGTTTTGCCGACGCCCGGCTCGCCTATCAGCACGGGGTTGTTTTTCGTTTTCCTCGACAGTATGCGGATAACGTTTCTTATTTCGCTGTCCCTGCCGATAACAGGGTCGAGTTTTTGTTTTCTGGCAAGCTCCACGAGGTCCTGACCGTATTTTTTCAAAGCGTCATAGGTGTCCTCGGGAGTGTCTGTTGTGACTCTTGCCGAGCCGCGCACCTGCGCCAGCTTTTCCATAAAGCCGTCAGAGGTGAGACCAAAGCGTCTGAAGATCTCTTTGAGCTTTGCAGACGGCTTCTCGACCGCCGCGAGCATGATATGCTCGACAGATACGAACTCGTCTTTCATTTGCTCGGCGTGCCTCTCCGCTAAGACAAGCTCCTCGTTGAGCAGCTGCGAAACATAGACCGAGTCTGCCCTCCTGTTTGAGCCTGTTACTCTCGGCATATCCTTGATGACCGACAGGATCTCTGTCGCCAGCGCCTCGGGATCGATATCCATGCCCCTCAGCATCTGGGGTATAAGCCCGTCGCTCTGGCAGACTAGGGCATAAACAAGATGCTCCGGCTCAACGCTGTTGGCGGCGTATTCGGTCGCGATGCTGTTCGCGCTGTGGATCGCCTCGCGCGATTTTTGTGTAAGCTGTTCGATATTCATATACAAAATCCTCCCTTGCGATAGTCTGAATACCGGCGCATTATCGCGTCGGCAGTCTGTGCAATTGTTTTTTCTCCCGAAAGATAAAGATTTACGCAGCTGTTGAAAAGGGTGATATAGTCGGCGATCGAGCGGGAAAGGCTGTCGGCGGAAACCGCCTCATGCGGGCGGTCTATCAGTCGCCTGTAGACTCCTCCCTTCAGCTCGCAGACCGAGCTTGAAAACTGTGCCTCTGTCTGCCGCCAAAGCATGATAAATCCGGCGTATTCCTGCAACAGACGTGCGTTTTGTGTACGAAGCGTTGCCCTCAGCTCGCCGATATGCTCGGCGTCGTCCGTGTAAAGCGCGACGTTATAGCGGATAGTCGGGTTGTATTTATATTTCAGCGCCGCCACAGCAGTGAAGTCGCGACTTCGTTCGCCTGCCGACAGGCGAAACTCGCTGCTGAAGCGCTCCATGCTTTCCAGCATCAGTGAACAAAGATTGCTCATTCGCTGTTCGGGCGTCGTCACCGAAACATAGCTTGCGAGTATCTGGTTTATAAGGCTGCTTCGGCTTTGGTTTTGCAGCTTTGCCAGCATATCTATCCTGTCGATTATCTCATCGGAAAGGATCAGGCTGTACATACTCTTACTCAAAATCGTCACCTTCTTAGCAATAACTTGTTTGAAATATTATATAACTTTTTCTACGAGTTTATGATAACACGTTTACGCCTTTTTGTCAATAGGCAAATTGAATTTTTGGCTGAAAACTTTTCAAAGTGATGGAGCTTTAAGCTTTCTGAGGGGAACACCCACAAAGG
>DLOT01000019.1:14486-17249 GCA_002479715.1 Ruminococcus sp. UBA7477
TCCCCTCAGACTCCTCTTTCCGTTACACTATCCCCCTTAGTGTTTTCACACTTTCGAGAGCGAGATGGCATAGATGTATTATCTTTTACGCTTCGATTTGGTCTATTGTTCGTCCGAAACGTTTCTGCAAACTTTCGGCTGGTCAAACAAAAAACAAACCGACTTTTCGGCAAAATAAAAAACGCGGAGAACTAAATGTCCTCCGCGTCTGAAATCTTATTCAACCGAGATGATGTAATAGTAGACAGGCTGACCGCCGTTGACGACGTTCACTTCAATGTCGGGATACTTGGAGCAAAGCTGGGCTGCCAGAGCCTGCGCCATGCTTTCGGTAACTCCTTCGCCGTAGATAACGGTGATGAATGAACTGTCGCTTTTAACAAGGCGCTTGGCAAGCTTATATGCCGCCTTGCTGAGATCCTTGTCTATAAAGGAAAGCTTGCCGTTTTCAAGAGCGAGTATCTCGCCCTTTTTGATCTCACGTCCCTCAAAGTCCGAGTCGCGCGCCGCAAAGGTGAGCTGGCCGGTCGAAACGTTGTTGAGAGCCTCGGTCATCGCGATGCTGTTTTCCGAATAGTCCGATTCCGGGTCGAATGCCAGCATAGCCGAAAGCCCCTGAGGAATGGTTCTGGTCTGCAAAACGCATACCTTTCTGTCATTGACAAGCTCGGCAGCCTGCTCAGCAGCGAGGATAATGTTTTTGTTGTTCGGCAAAACGAATACAGTTTTAGCAGGTGTTGAGCAGATCGCCTCATAGATGTCGTCCGTAGAGGGGTTCATGGTCTGTCCGCCGCTTACGATGCAGTCAACGCCGATGTCCTTAAACATCGCGTCGATCCCCTTGCCGGCAGATATCGCTACAAAGCCGTAGTCGTTTTCGGGCTTGGCTGGAACGAAGGTCTGCTTGGCGTCCTGCTTGCGCTGCTTGTGCTGAAGCTTCATGTTTTCGATCTTCGGCAGATTGATGTATCCGAATTCAAGGCCTTTCTGAATAGCCTTTCCGGGATCGTTAGTGTGAACATGGACCTTTATTATCTCTTCGTCGTCAACAACAACAACGCAGTCGCCTATGGTTTCGAGGTATGCGCGCAACTTGCTGCAATCCTCGCAGTCCTCGTTCTTTGTGATGAGCATTTCGGTGCAGTAGGTGAAGTTGATGACCTCGTCGAAATCTCCGACGGTAGAAGCGAAGGTATCGACAGAAACTGCCTTCTTGACCTCTCCGCCTGTCGGTAAGACTATCTCTCCGCCCTTAAAAACGCCGAGCATAGCCTCGAAGATGATGAGAAGTCCCATACCTCCTGCATCGACAACGCCGGCTTTCTTGAGTGCGGGGAGCTGGTTCGGAGTATTATCCAGAGCGATCTTACACTCCTTGCAGACCTCCTCCCAAAGCTCGACCTCGTCGGTGACCTTTCCTTCGAGCGATTGAGCCTTTTCGTAGCCCATTCTCGCAACGGTGAGTATCGTTCCCTCTGTGGGGTTCATAACAGCCTTGTAGGCATTTTCAACGCCCAGCTTGAGCGCCAGCGTCAGGGATTTGCAGTCGGCGAACTTTTTGCCTGCCAGACCCTTTGCGAAGCCGCGGAAGATAAGTGAAAGAATAACGCCCGAATTTCCTCTTGCTCCGCGGAGCAGCGCCGAAGCCGCCGCAGAGGCNNTCGTCCATATTTTTAAGCTCCGGCAGGGTGTTGCCGATAGCCATGGACATATTTGTTCCCGTATCGCCGTCGGGAACGGGGAACACGTTAAGCTCGTCTACCGACTTTTTCCTGTTCGCTATTGAGTTTGCGCCGCTGATGATCGCGTCACGAAGCGTTTTGCCGTTTATCACGTCAGTTTTCCTCCCGTATTAAGACTGCATGGCGTCTACATATACATTGATTTTAGAAACCCCGATACCGGCTTCTTCTTCAACGGTAAAACGCACCTTATTGATAATACTGTCTACAATCGCGGTGATATTGACGCCGTAAGAAACGGTTATGTGGAGGTCAATTATCAGTCTGTTGCTGTTTTGGCGGATAAAAACGCCGCAGTCAGGCGCGCTGTCGCCGGCAATAAGTGATTTTAAACCCTGGGCGGGTGTGCAGCTGTTAAGCCCCGCGACACCGAAGCAGCCGGCGGCGGTTTTAGCGATGAGCTTTTTGAGATAGTTTGCCGAAAGCTCTATGCAGCCTATATGATTGTTGACCTTTATCATAGACAGTTCACTCCTTTGTTAAAGCAAAGATCGCTGCGCTTTGCATATAGAACAATTATAACACAATACACTTGGTTTTGCAATAGCGGCGGCATATTTTTGTGACTATTGCTTATAATGCTATACGCTCCGATACAGTTTGTAGACAAAAAAACCGCTATCTGTCTACCGAGCAGCTTATCTGCACATCGACGCCGCATTGCGAAATTATCTCCGACATATCCAGCGTTGCGAACGGGTATACCGAGTGCGCTATTTTATCGACCCCGAGAAAATCAGCCTTCGGGCAGGCGGCAAGCCTTTGGAAGCTTTGTTCGCAAAGGCTTTTAAGCCGTTTTTCCGCGGCTTCCCGGACCTTCTCGTTCTCCTCCGTGCTTCCGAAGCTGTTGAGCAGCTTTACTCTTGCTTTGATCTTGTAGACCATTACGAAGCCTTCGTCGGTCCGTCGGATAGTCGCGCGGCGCTTTTGCAGTGTCACCAGCACGTCGGTGGGGCCACCGTCGAGAGACAGCGTAAGCTGGGACTGCTCCAGCTTTCCTTCAAGCCAGCAAAAGCCGAGT
>DLOT01000088.1 GCA_002479715.1 Ruminococcus sp. UBA7477
ACCACATATCGAGCGACCGATGCTGGTGGCATGAGTGGTAAACACGGTGGCCACTTCGGGAAAATGGTCTTTTATATAGAGAAGTCCCATGCCGGTGGTCCATTCGTTGAACTGAGCTACGATGTTTCCGGCGGGAGCATTAAATCGGGCGATACTTTCAATCACCATAGCTGAAGCGAGAGCAAAAGCACAGGCTTCGTCATAGTCGCCATAGGCATGAAGGGAATCCACTCCATAGAGATCCCACATGCGACCGTAGAATTCGTTTTTGTGGGCGTAGAGTGAGTCAAATTTCACAAGCACTGCCACGGGTCGTCCCGGCACTTCCCATCTGCCAACTCTAACCTCAATGCCATAAGGAAGCTGAGTGGCCTTGCGCCATGCTTTGAGTAATGACGGCACGGGTGTAAATACCGGACAGGGATTGGAGTCCGACCATACGTCAGGACCTACAAATATCAATCTATCCTTGTATAAATCATGAAGGGTTTTGGCTTTTGTTGACAGCACAGTGTAGATGCCGCCAACTTTATTACACACTTCCCAACTGGTTTCAAAGAGAAGGTCGATATTGTTATCTTGTTGTTCCATGGGCAAATAAGCTCAAGAAAGTTTAAGTGTTTGAGGCTAAATACGGCTTATCCAAAATTTTAGCGCTGCAAAGTTACAATTTTTTCCCGGTTCACCACTCCAAGTTTGCTATAAATCGTGCTTTATGTCAAAAAAAACCTGTTAGAACAGCGCGTTTCACGATATAAAAACTGTTAATGAAATCGGGTGAAAAAGTAGTCGATGGAATTAATTAAATTTGAAAATCCATTTAATTTTTGTGAAAATAACTCCCCTCTCTTGTATATAAGGAGATTGTTTTCTAATTTTGCATAAATATAGGGTGTAAGGCCTGAAAACCTTAACCCGTTTTCAAAATTCAAGTCATGAAGCTTCACATCATAGTCATATTTATTGTTGCCATCGCCTTTTGCACCCCCTCGGTGTCGGCTGCCTCACTGCTGGAAACCTTTGCCCCGGCTCCCGCTCCCACAGCTGCGGTCGTTGCTGATTCTGACAAGGAGTTTAAAATCGAAGGCTCTACTGGAGAGATTGTTATTAAATCTACCGTTGACAAAGAAACCATCTGCCGCATTTACAGCATCACAGGTCAACTGCTGGCTACGGTAAAGGTCGCTCCGTCATCTACCTCCAGGACCGCAATATCCGCAGGATGTTATATAGTGAAGACCCCTTCAATGACTCGCAAGGTGATGGTGAAATAACTCTCCGTCAAATCTTAATCAATAAGAAACACTCATTTTTCTGAATCTAACAACCAATGAATAAAAAAATCATGGCTCTGCTGACCGGAACCCTTTTTTCCGCTCAACTGCTTTTCGCTCTGCCGGGTGACATTGATTCACAACTTGCCAAACTTCCTGCCTACACAGGTCCGGGTCTTGAAGTTACGGTTACCCCTACCTCCACCGATTTCATGTTATGGTCGCCTCAGGCCGAAGCAGTCAAGCTGATGCTTTATCCTACCGACCGAAACAGCGCTCCCACATCGACTATAGACATGCGCAAATCCGCTAACGGCACATGGACGGTTTCGCTTCCCGGACAGCTCTACGGCCAGTTCTATACTTTCACTGTGAAATATAACGGCAAATGGCTTGACCCCACACCCGGCGTCTGGGCCAAAGCTCTCGGAACTAACGGTGAGCGTGCCGCCATCATAGATTTCGCTAACACCAACCCCAAAGGGTGGGAATCGGACAAAGGCCCGAAAGTAGCCGCGATAACCGATGCGGTTATTTATGAAATGCACCACAGGGATTTTTCTGTTCATCCCTCGTCGGGCATCGTAAACAAGGGTAAATTTCTCGCTCTTACCGAACAGGGCACCGTTACTCCTCTCGGCGACAAAACCGGCATTGATCACCTGAAAGAGCTTGGCGTGACTCACGTTCACATTCTCCCTTCGTTTGACTACAACAGCGTTGACGAAAGCAATCTTCCGTCAAACCAATACAATTGGGGCTATGACCCGGTGAATTATAACGCTCCCGAAGGCTCTTATTCCACCAATCCCGCCGACCCCGAAGCGAGAGTCAGGGAAATGAAAGAGATGGTCAAGGCTCTCCACGATGCCGGCATAGGCGTGATTATGGATGTGGTCTATAACCACACAGCACAGAATGATGATTCAAATTTCTCGCTCACGGCGCCCGGATATTATTATCGTCACCGTGCCGACGGCTCTTATAGCGACGCTTCGGCCTGTGGCAATGAGACCGCCTCGGAAAGAGAGCAAATGCGCGATTTCATCAAAAAATCAATCGCATGGTGGGCCGACGAATACCATATTGATGGCTTCCGCTTTGACCTCATGGCAGTTCTGGATTGTGATACAGTGAATGCGATACGCGCGGAGCTTGATAAGCTTTATCCTTATATTATGATGTACGGAGAGGGCTGGAGCGGCGGAAGTTGTGCTTTGGAAAGCAGCAGGCTGTGCTATAAGTGGAATTGCAGAGCCTTTCCGCAGGTGGGCGTTTTTAATGACAATTTCCGCGACGCGGTCAAGGGCGCGACCTTTGATGTTTATCAAAGAGGCTATGTCTGCGGCAATACAGACCTTACAAACATAATCAAGCGCGGGCTAGCAGGCTCGGTTTCTCATCCTGATATTCTCGGCAACGACGAGGCCGCATGGGCTCAATCGCCGACACAGACGATTAACTACTGTGAGGCTCACGACAACTGGACGATGTGGGACAAGATCTTCATATCCGCTAATGACTATTCTCAGGAGGAAAAGATCGCTGCGGACAAGTTATCGGCGGCGCTGATCCTGCTTGCTCAGGGAATACCTTTCTTTCAGCTGGGAGAGGATTTTCTGCGAAGCAAGCCAAAGTTCTTTGAGCAAGAGCCGACAGCGGTCCATGAGATGTTTGAAGACAACAGCTACAATTCGCCCGATTATACCAACGCTATACGGTGGGGCGAAAAGGTGCGGAATATTGATGTCTTTAAATATGTCAGAGGACTTATCGAGCTTAGGCGTGAGGCCGCGCTTTTCAGAATGGGCAGTGCCGATGAGATACGCGCCAAGCTGCATTTTCTTCCCACAAACGACCTTGGGGTCATTGAAATGAAGCTGGAGGATGACTGCGACTGCTTTATTGTTGCCTTCAATCCCTACCGCGAGGAGAAGTGGGTCGAGCTGCCCGAAGGAGTTTTCTTTGTAAGATATTCCGAAAAGGGCAAGCAGCATGAGTTCCCGATGAACCAGAACCCTGTTAAGATTCCGCCGATCTCGGCTGTTGTATTTGAGCGCTACGGCAGGGAGCTTTATGAGTGTAAGAATAACATCAGGCATTTTGAGAACCGTCTCGGTCTGCATACGCTGATATAAAAGCCAAAGAAACCCGGCATCAGCGCAGGTATCGTAAAGCGGTCAAAGCCATAGCATTTTTGATTTAAGCCGAAAGTGCTATGGCGGTTTTATTGACAATGTAACGGCTTTGCGGTAAGATTATTAACAAGATCAATTTAAATTTACAGGAGGAAAGCAGATTGAATGTTATAGATGCTATCATCAATCGACGCAGTTACAGAGGAGAATATAAGTCAGAGCTTGTTCCGAGAGAAGATTTAATAACTATTATGGAAGCAGGATTAAGTGCTCCGTCAGGCTGCAATAAGCAAACAACAAGTTTAATAGCCGTAGATGATAAGGAAACACTTAATAAGCTGCATGAAGTCATAGATCCGCCTGTCGGAGAAACAGCGCCTTGCATAATATGTGTCCTTACTCAAAAGATCAATGCTTATCGTGACAGATGCTTTGCCGTTCAGGACTATTCTGCCGCAATAGAAAATATGCTACTTGCAATAGTTGAACTCGGATATCAGAGCTGTTGGTACGAGGGTCACATTACAGATGATGATAAGATCGGTCATAAAATTGCACAGATATTAAATGTACCTGATGATTACGATTTGATATGCATTTTACCCGTCGGAATTGCTAAAACTGAGCCGACAAAGCCTAAGAAGAAGGCATTTGAAGACAGAGCTTGGTTCAACTCTTTTAAAAACAAATGATTTAATTTTGATTTTCACAGGTAAACTAATCACAAAACTAAGCCCGAAGGCAGTTTTTTAGCTGCCCTCGGGCTATACTTCTTTATAAGAGCCTGTCTTTATGACGAGTCTGCTTTTTCTGCAAAATCAAAAGGAAGCCTTGCGCTTGCAAAGCTTCCTCCGTATGATAATATCAGATATCAAAGCTCGATAACTGCACTTTCCGCGCCTGTCGGTACGGATACGGTTTTTCCCTCACATTCCACACTGAACGGCGACGGGGCTTTGGTGAAGTTCAACCGGATCTTGTCGCCCTCGCGGCGAGCCGTAATCTCAAGCACAAGCCTTGCTTCCTTGTCATATACACAGCGTGAAGCGGTTTTGCCGTCTTCAAGTCCGAAAATACGGAATGTCGTGCCGTCAACATAATCATACTCAACATTGCGGACAAAATTACCGAAGGGGATTATGCTGTTGGGCTTGGCATAGAGCGGAAGTCCGAAATAGTCATACTTCTTTGTGTACCAGCTGCCGCCCTCGAGAATTTCTCCGGTCTGAATGTCTGTCCATCTGCCGCCTGCGGGTAGATAGAAGTCCGCGACACCCTCCTCGTTGAAAACGGGGGCGACCATCAGAGAGTCGCCGAGCATATATTCCGTATCGACGCAGTGTGTGGCTTTGTCGTATGCGAAATCTATGACCATAGCCCTCATCATCGGAACGCCGGTTTCGTGCGTGTAAACGGCGTTTGAGAACAGGTAGGGCATCAGCCTGCCCTTAAGCTTTGTGAAATGGCTTGATACCTTGCATGCCTCTTCGTCAAAGTTCCACGGAACGCGGTATGAAGAGTTGCCGTGATATCTCGAGTGGGTAGAGAGCAGACCGAAAGCCGTCCAGCGCTTGTATAAGTCGGGCGTGCCGGTAGCCTCAAAGCCTGAGATATCGTGCGAAAAGAAGCCGAAGCCGGACATACACAGTGAAAGTCCGCCGCGAAGAGTTTCCCACATACTTTCATAGTTTGAGAAGCAGTCGCCGCCCCAGTGAACAGGGAATTTCTGACCGCCGACGGTTGCCGAGCGTGCGAACAGGCAGGCTTTGTTTTCACCGTAATAGTCCTTCAGAACATCGAAAACACACTGATTGTAGAGATAAGTAAAGTAGTTGTGCATTCTCATCGGATCGGAGCCGTCAAAGTATACGACGTCGGTAGGGATCCGCTCTCCGAAGTCGGTCTTAAAGCAGTCAACACCCATGTCGCAAAGCGCTCTCAGCTTGTCGCCGTACCATTTTGAAGCCGCAGGATTAGTGAAGTCCACAATAGCCAGGCTCGGCTGCCACATATCGCACTGGAAAACGCTGCCGTCTTTATTCTTTATAAAATAACCGTTTTCGGCTGCCTCGTCGAAAAGCTCGGAATGCTGGCTGACATATGGGTTGATCCACGCACAGATCTGGATGCCCTTAGCTTTGAGCCTTGTGAGCATTGCCTTCGGATCGGGGAACATCTCGTTGTCCCATTTGAAGTTACACCAACGGTACTCCTTCATCCAGAAGCAATCAAAGTGGAACACCTGAAGCGGAATGTCATATTCGGCCATCTTGTCGATAAATGAAGAAACAGTAGCCTCATCATAGTTTGTTGTGAACGAGGTCGTCAGCCATAGACCGAAGCTATAGGCAGGCGGAAGCGCAGGCTTGCCCGTCAGATCGGTATAAGCCTTCAGAACATCTGCAATGCTTTCTCCGCCGAAGATAAAGTATTCCATACTTTGACCCTCGACCGCAAACGAAACCTTTGAAACGGTCTCGCTGGCGACCTCAAAGGTGACCTTGGCGGGAGAGTTTACGAATACTCCGTAGCTGTTTGAGGAAACATAGAAGGGGATAGATTTATAGCTCTGCTCCGAGCAGGTTCCGCCGTCGTTGTTCCAAACCTCGACTGTCTGTCCGTTCTTGACAAAGCTCGAGAATTTTTCTCCGAAGCCGTACAGCTTTTCGCCGACGCTTATTCCCAGCATCTCCCGGATCGCGGTATTGTCCTCTGTATCGCCCACAGAGTAGAAGCGGCTTCCCTCATGGTTTGACATTCTTTGTTTGGTCAGCCAGTCCTCTTCCTCGATAAGTGATGTTGTGCGCCAGCCGCTTTTTGTCAGAAGCCTGTCTTTATAATAGTATTTAACATCCCATGCAGTTCCCTGAGCGCCTATGACCACCTTGGTGATGCCGGAAATAAGCTCATAGCCGCCGTTTTCAAGCTTATTGATCTGCGGCTTGAAGCTTTGGTCTTCGTTCAACTCAAAGTCAGGGCTTTTTTTAAGAGCGCCCTTATGGTGAACGATAGAAACCTTTATGGAGTTTTCCATAGTCGATGAAAATGTGATCTCCAAAACCGGGCCGCCCAAAGTCATACCTCTGTTTTGGATCCACTGCGCTGTTGCGTAAACGTGAAGAGCGCGCTCGTCTGCGGTCACCTCATACATCTGCGTGGCATAGCTGATGTTATAGCCGGGCTTGTTGAGCCAGAAGCCGTCCGAGTACTTCATAGGGGTAATCCTCCTTGTTGTTGAAAATATAAATATTTTGCTTGAAGCGTTAAGCTTTCTGATAATAATATAACCTATAATTAGCCGGTTTGCAATAGTAAATTCGTGCTTAATATAAGAATATTTGAAACTAAAACGTTTTTGAAAATCCGTGGTGGTATTACAAAGTAAGATAACCGCGGATCTCAATATAAAGCCCGTCTGAGATGCTTTCGCAGTAGAGGATCTCTAAGATGTTGCTATAGCCGCCTATTCTTTCCCTGAGCTGAACTATCTCCTCGGCCTGTTCACGGGTAATAAGCAAGGCTTCCTCAAGCTCGCTTGCGTCGGCAAGGTTTATGCTGACGGTTCTGCGAACGGGCGGCTCGGTCAAACTCGTTTTGGTCGGAACAGTTGTGAGGACAGGAGTTTCTGTGACGACAGTTGTTGTAGTCATGGAGGTCGATTTAATGGTCGTCCGGATTGTCGTATCGGGGCTTGTCCGGCTGTCTGTTACGACAGTCGGAACCGTCGTGGCTGACGCAGATGTGTTTTCTCCGTCGTGAGGGGCATAGAACAGCTTTTTCAGTGAGTTGAGCTTTGCCTCGCCGATGCCGTTTATCTCCATTAAGCTGTCCATATCAGCAATTACTCCGACAGACGTTCGGTAGTCGATTATATCTTGCGCCAGCTTGCTGCCTATTCCTTCGGCCTGAGTCAGTGCGTTCATATCGGCATTGTTTATGTCCATCGGAAAGCTGTAAGAGGTCGCTGTCACTGAAGATGTTATCTCCGCCTGAGGCGAAGCGGTTGATCGGGTCGCGCTTTCGGAGGCGGCGGAGGTTTGCGATAAGCTTTTTGTGGCAGATCCGATATATTCATCAAGCGTTATAAGGCTGCTGTTTTCCGACATATTAATCGCAATTACGCTAAAAATCGACACTGCGAGCATAAAAAATAAAAAGGCAGTAATTATGAAAGGTTTTTTCATAATTACCGCCCTCCAAATGTCACATAAAAGCAACCGCGAAACGGTGGCACGATACGATAAGACTGCTTATCTGGCGTCCTCGGCAAAGCCGCTCTCAACCAGGTCAACAAGACCCTCAACAGCATCCTGTTCGTCTGTACCGTCGGCAATGATCCTGATAGATGTTCCTCCGACAATTCCGAGTGAAAGTATACCGAGCAAGCTCTTGGCGTTGACCCTTCTCTCTTCCTTTTCGATCCAGATAGATGACTTGAATTCATTAGCCTTCTGGATAAAGAAGGTCGCAGGACGAGCGTGGAGACCTACCTGATTTTGAACAGTTACATCTTTTACGAACATATTAATCTCTCCATTCTTGATATTACATTAGCATTGAAAAGAAATATCGCTCAATTATAATTCCTTTAATTTGAGCTTAACCACTGTTATTATTATACTTGCTTTATTCTTCTTAGTCAACTTGAAAATATGTACAAAGCAGGTTTTATCAAAGATTTTCTGCTATTTGATTATTCGTTCACAAAACTTTTATCTGAACTTTGTGCAATTCGCCTATAAACTTTGAACGATTTGTAACATATTAAACAATTGATGTGCATAAGTTTTCCAAAATTGCCTTATCGTATTATTCTGAAGTTCCGTCAAAATCCACATACTTGTTGATTATTTCTAAATCCTCAGGTGATAAAACAGCAACATCTATTAATTCGGGACGCTTTTTCAGTGTGTTAAGCAAACGCTGTTCTCTGCGCCATTTTGCGATATTTGCGTGGTGACCGGACAGAAGGACCTCGGGGACCTTTTTTTCGTGCCAGACTTCGGGGCGGGTATACTGTGGGTATTCTAGCAGGCCGCTGTAGTGGCTCTCGTCTTCGTAACAGTCGGTGTTGGAAAGAGTTCCGTCGAGCATTCTCACAACGCTGTCGATAAGCACGAGTGCAGGCAGCTCGCCGCCTGTCAGAACGTAATCACCGATAGAGATCTCTTCATCGACTATCTCCTCAATGACCCGCTCGTCTACACCCTCGTAATGTCCGCATAGAATAAATATACTGCTTAGTGACGCAAGCTCGCGGCAGCGCTTTTGGGTCAGCGTTTTTCCCTGCGGCGACATATAAATAACGTGAGGACGCTGCTCTCTGCCTGCTGTCACAGCCTCAAAGCATCGAAAGATCGGATCGCACTGCATAAGCATCCCCTTTTGCTCACTGTAGGGAGTGTCGTCCACACGCCTGTGCTTGTCGAGGGTGTAATCTCTTATATTGTGGCAGTTCACCTCAAAAATACCCTTGTTTTTGGCTCTTCCGATAATGCTTTCGTCAAGATACCGCTCACACATTTCGGGAAAAAGAGTTGCAATGTCAATTCTCACCGTAACGCCTTCCTTTCATATATCAAGAAGTCCGTCTGGCAGTTTGACATACATTTTACCGCTGTCAATGTCGTTTTTCATAATGACACTCGGTATTGCGGGAATAAGTATCTCACGGCCGCTTTCCGATCTGACTGCGTAAACGTCGTTTGCACCTGTTTGGGAAACCTCTGTCAGAATGCCGTAAACCTCGTCCGTTTCGCTGTCAACGACCGTCAGTCCGATAAGGTCCTGAACGAAATAGCAGCCCTGAGGCAGCTCAACATCGTTCCTGTCCATATATAAGACCCTTCCCCGGAGCTTGCCGGCTTCATCGGCAGAGCCGCAGCCTGAGATCTTCATAATGACCGTGTTTTTGAAAACACGGGAATATTCTATGTCTACAGGTGTGCCGCTTTTGTAGTATAGGCGGTCAAAGCCCGCGAGAAACTCCGGTTCGTCACACCACGGGGTGACCTTGACCTCTCCTCTGATGCCGTGGACCGATGAGATCTTTCCTATTTCAAGATATTGCTTTTTCGCCAAGCGTCAGCATCTCCTTTGTTATTATTTATTATATAGTATAATACAGAGGAGAGGACTTGTCAAACGCGAAAACGCCTTTGTGCAGACAAAACTTTTGGCGGTCGGGCAGGCAAGAATGACAATGTTCACAGAAATTTAACAAATTTCGTTCATATTTGTGTTATAATTCAAGATGTATTATAGGATTTTTGTATGATTAATACTAAACCGAGGGGGCAGCGGCGCTCAAACAGGGAATAAAGGCTCATAAGAGATCGAACTACAGAAAGGTGAATTGTAATATGTCAAACAGATTGTTTCAGGGAGTAATACACGAAATGCGTGAAGCGGTTGACGCTGAGATCGGAGTGATCGACGAGAATGCGGCTATAATAGCCTGCTCGGATTTATCCAAGAACGGCACGACGAACGAATATGTTTCGCTGGATCTCAACGATTCGCACGACATTTTTGTGCGCGACGGTTACACCTATAAGCCGTTCGGAACTCACGCTAAGCCCGATTACGCGGTGTTTGTCGCGGGAACAGATGAGGTCGCCGCAAAGTATGCAAGCATACTGGCAATTTCACTTTCAAGCATCAAGCAGTATTACGATGAGAAATATGACAGAAACAACTTTATCAAGAACGTCGTTCTGGATAACATTCTGCCGGGCGATATTCACATTAAGGCAAGAGAGCTTCACTTCAACTCCGAAACCTCGCGTGTCGCCTTCCTTATCAGGATCATCTCGACAAACGACGTTTCGGCATACGACGTTATTCAAAACCTCTTTCCGGACAAGAACAAGGACTTTGTTTTCAATATCACTGAGTCGGATATAGTTCTTGTCAAGGAGGTAAAGGATGATATCGAGTCCAAGGACCTTGAAAAGCTTGCACGCTCCATTTCCGACACGCTGAGCAGTGAGTTTTATACCCGCGTTAATGTCGGCATCGGAACGGTCGTTGAGGAGGTTAAGGACCTGGCGCGTTCTTTCAAGGAGGCGCAGATCGCACTTGAGGTCGGCAAGGTTTTTGATACCGACAAGGTTATCGTTTCTTATGACAATCTGGGCATCGCAAGGCTGATATATCATCTGCCGACAACACTTTGCGAAACATTCCTTAAGGAGGTCTTTAAGAAAGGCTCGATCGAGTCGCTCGATCACGAAACGCTGTTCACGATCCAGCGATTCTTTGAGAACAACCTCAATGTTTCGGAAACCTCGAGAAAGCTGTTTGTCCACAGAAACACGCTTGTTTACAGACTTGAAAAGATCAAGAAGCTTACCGGGCTTGATCTGAGAGAGTTTGACCATGCGATCATATTTAAGATCGCGCTGATGGTAAGAGAATATCTGTCGTCCAATCCGGTCAAGTTTTAAAAAAGAGAGATAAATATTACGCCGCCGATAGTTTATAACTGTTGGCGGATAGCTTTCTGTATTATGCGGAATGTGAAATGGGAACAAAAGAAAAAGAGGGTGCAGCATTGGTAGAATTTAAAGATGTATCGGTAACTTATTCAAGCGGAGTAGATGCGCTTAACAACATAAATCTTAAGATAAACGACGGGGATTTTGCCTTTGTGGTCGGTTCTAACGGCGCAGGCAAATCGACGCTGATAAAGCTTATCTTAAAAGAGATCAACGCAACGCAGGGAACGGTTATAGCAAACGGCTATAACCTGAGCAAAATCCCCAAAAGAAAAATACCCAAGCTTCGCAGGACTATCGGGGTCGTTTTTCAGGATTTCCGCCTTATCCCTACGATGACCGTATATGAAAATATTGCATTTGTGCTGCGAGTTATCGACGCGCCGCGAAAATACATAAAAACAAGAGTCCCTTATGTTCTGGAGCTTGTGGGGCTTTCCGACAAGATGCAGTCATACCCCGAGCAGCTTTCGGGAGGCGAGCAGCAGAGAGTCGCGCTTGCAAGGGCGCTTGTCAACGACCCTAAGCTTATTATCGCAGACGAGCCGACAGGCAACATCGACCCGGAGCTTTCTTATGAGATCGTTGAGCTGCTTAAATGTATCAACGAATGCGGAACCACCGTTTTGATGGTGACCCATGAGCATAGCCTGGTGCGTTATTTCGGCGGAAGAGTTATCAATCTCGAGGGCGGAGCTGTAACCTTTGACGAAATGGTAGGTGGAAGCGATGAGAATTAGCAGCGCAGGCTACCTTGTATCACAGGGTGTCAAAAGTATATGGAAGAACCGCATGACCTCGTTCGCTTCGTTTTGTATTATGTTGGTTTCGCTTATGCTTGTAGGCATTTCGGTGCTGGCAGGTATAAACATCAACCGAATAATTATGGGCATCGAGGAAAATAACGAAATCATGGTCGTTTTGGAGGACGATACGACCGAAGCTCAGATCGATCAGCTGTATGTGGATTTCAAATCGCTTGCAAATGTCTCCGAGGTAACTTTGTATTCGCGCGATGAGGCTTGGGCGGATATGACTGCGGATATGACCGAAGAGGAGCGCGAGGCGATGCAGTATGATAACGGCGACAACCCTCTGCCCGATGTTTTCAAGATCAAGATCGAAGACCTTGAGATAATGGATATTACGACAGGTCAGCTGTCAACATTCGATAAGGTAGACAGCGTTCAGTCACCCGATGCCTATGCTGACGCCTTGGTAAGCATACGCAATATCGCAGCGCTCATTTCGTTCGCCGTCGTTTTTGCGCTTATAATCGTCTGCTTGGTCATTATCTCAAACACGACGAGGACAAGCGTTCATTCTCGTCGTAAGGAAATATACATTATGAGATATGTCGGAGCGACAAATACCTTTATTAGGATACCCTTCTTTATAGAGGGAATGCTGCTGGGAATTCTGGCTGCGATCGGTGCCCTGATACTCACAAGGTTTGCTTATATGGAGCTTTACTCAGTTCTGAATGACAGGCTTCCCTTTATTCAGTCGATTAGCTCAAAGTCGCTTTATTCATTCAGCAGTATTTCGGGTTATGTAACGATTGCGTATATTGCCGCCGGAGTAGTTATCGGCGCTATCGGAACAACAATAAGCGCAGGCAAGTATCTCAAGGCGTAAAAAGGCACAGAAAGAAATATATCTATAAAGGGACGCCCTGCAAGGGGCGTCCCTTTATGCACCTACGGAGCGCTCATCGTCGCAAGCGTTTGATTTGTTTGGCTTTGTCCGGCGCGCCATATTGCCATCTTTCTCACAAGCAAATACCGTAAAAACTATAAAATTATAAGGGAACGCCCTCTCTTGCAGGGCGTTCC
>DLOT01000078.1:0-11807 GCA_002479715.1 Ruminococcus sp. UBA7477
ATGTGCTCGGTCAGGCGCTGCTTGCGAAAAAGATGGGCAAGACCCGCCTTCTCGCCGAGACAGGCGCAGGTCAGCACGGTGTTGCGACCGCCACAGCCGCCGCGCTTCTCGGCATGGAGTGTGTTGTGTTTATGGGCGAGGAGGATACAAAGCGTCAGGCTCTCAATGTTTACCGAATGAGGCTTCTCGGCTCAGAGGTCATACCTGTCAGGACGGGCACCGCGACCCTCAAGGACGCTGTTTCCGAAGCTATGCGAGAGTGGACAAACCGAATCTCCGACACTCACTACTGCCTGGGCTCTGTTATGGGACCTCACCCGTTTCCGACTATCGTTCGCGACTTTCAGTCGGTCATTTCAAAAGAGATAAAGCAGCAGCTTTTAGAAAAAGAAAACCGTCTTCCCGACGCTGTTATTGCCTGCGTGGGCGGCGGCTCAAATGCCATAGGCAGCTTCTATCATTTCATTAACGACAAAAGCGTCCGGCTTATCGGCTGCGAAGCGGCAGAAAGAGGAATTGATACCTTTGAAACCGCCGCGACGGTAAATACGGGTCGTGTAGGCATCTTTCACGGAATGAAGTCTTACTTCTGTCAGGACGAGTACGGTCAGATTGCTCCCGTTTATTCTATCTCTGCCGGACTTGACTATCCGGGGGTTGGACCTGAACACGCTTATCTCCACGATATCGGCAGGGCCGAGTATGTTCCCGTTACGGACAGCGAGGCAGTCGGCGCGTTTGAATATCTTGCCAAAACAGAAGGGATCATTCCGGCAATAGAGTCTGCCCACGCCGTAGCATATGCTGAAAAGCTTGCGCCGACAATGAGCAAGGACAAAATCATAGTTATTACAATTTCGGGCAGAGGCGACAAGGACTGCGCCGCTATTGCCCGCTACAGAGGAGAAGATATACATGAATAGCATACAGTCCGCCTTTGAAAACGGCAAGGCGTTTATAGCTTTTATAACCTGCGGCGACCCTGATCTTGAAACAACGGGCGAGGTCGTGCGAGAGGCTGTGAAAAACGGAGCAAAGCTGATCGAACTGGGAATCCCCTTCTCCGACCCGACCGCCGAAGGTCCGGTTATCCAAGGAGCAAATATCAGAGCACTGAGCGGCGGTATCACGACCGACAAGGTTTTTTCTTTCGTCAAGGAGCTTCGGGAAGACGTTTCTGTCCCTATCGTATTCATGACCTATGCCAATGTTGTCTTTTCATACGGCGCAGAAAGATTTATCTCCCGCTGCCGCGATATCGGAATAAACGGACTGATCCTTCCCGACCTGCCTTTTGAAGAAAAGGAGGAATTTGCTCCTGTTTGCAGGCAGTACGGAGTAACTCTTATTTCTATGATCGCCCCAACCTCGGAGAACCGTATAGCAATGATCGCATCGGAAGCAGAGGGCTTTCTCTATATAGTTTCATCTCTCGGTGTAACAGGCGTTCGCGGCGAGATAACAACAGATCTGAACTCGATAATCGACGTCGTAAGGAGAAGCACATCTATTCCCTGCGCGATAGGCTTCGGTATTTCGACTCCCGATCAGGCTAAAGAGATGGCGGCGCTCTCCGATGGAGTTATCGTCGGCTCTGCTATCGTTAAGATCATTGAAAAATACGGCAGAGAGGCGCCGAAATATGTGGGAGAATATGTCCGCAGTATGACGGAAAATCTGTGAGCCGCATTCCCATAAATCCTCTGTTGACACAAGCTCTCTTATCGGCTGCGTGACCTCAAAAAAGCCGCCTCCCAAAAACGGGAAGCGGCAAATAAATGAGCGTAAATTATATTTGAAAAGCCCTTTCATCGGGGCTTTTTCTGTTTTTAAAATCTACTTGTTGTATTCTTCTGCAAGCGCCTTGAACGCAGGCATAGAATCTATAATTGTTTTTTCGGAAACACAATATGCGATCCTGGTGTAGCCCGGGCAGAAGAAGCCATCACCCGAAACGAGCAATAGATCATGCGCCTTTGCTCTTTCGCAAAATGCGTTGGCGTCCGGCTCCAGGGTCTTTACGAATATGTAAAACGCACCGTCAGGCTTAACACACTCGTAGCCAAGCTCAGTCAAGCCGTTATATATCAGATCGCGGTTTTTCTTATAGGCTGAAACATCCGAAACGCAGTCAACACACTTCTCGATGACCTTCTGAAAAAGAGTCGGAGCGCAAACATATCCCAGCGCTCTTCCTGCGCCACATACCGAGGCGTAAACATTCTTGCTGTCGGTCATCTCATCCGGAACAACTATGTAGCCGATTCTTTCTCCCGGAAGCGAAAGCGATTTGCTGTAGGAGTAGCAGACCAGCGTATTTTTATAATACTTTGTAACATACGGCACAGGTGTATCCGCATCATAGACAAGCTCACGGTAAGGCTCGTCGGCAATGAGATATATTTCTCTGCCAAGCTCGGCAGACTTTTTACTGAGAATATCTGCGATCGCCTTTATCGTCTTTTCCGAATAAACAACGCCAGAGGGATTGTTCGGAGAATTAATGATGACCGCTTTCGTATTCTCGCCTATCGCCTTCTCAAACTCGTCGAGATCGGGCTGAAAATCGGCTCTCGGAGGAACAATCCTGATCTTGCCGCCCTGACCCTCAACGAATACTTTATATTCTGGGAAAAAGGGTGCAAAAACGACTACCTCCTCACCGCGAAGCAGGATAGCCCTGAGCGAAATGCACAGTGACGCCGCCGCACCGCAGGTCATATAAAGATTGTCAGCGGAAAAAGATGTATTATGAAGGCGGTTAAGATGCTTTGCAATAGCATTACGCACGCCGAGATCGCCCTGTGCCGAGGAATAGCCGTGAAGCGCAACCGAATCCGTATTGTCAATAAGCTCTTTTATTGCATCATCGACCGCCTTGGGCGCGGGAATGCTCGGGTTTCCAAGACTGAAATCATAAACCTTGTCATCGCCGACTATCGCTTTTCTCATCTTGCCGTATTCAAACAGCTCTCTTATAACGCTTCTTGTTGTTCCGAGAGCAAGAGTATCCTGTGGAAGCATATCAACATCTCCTATAAAATCAACTTAATTTATGATAGCACTTTTTTCGGTGCTTGTCAATCTGTCTGAGGCTTCAGAGCCTGCATTTTAATCTTGGCACTTCTCACGGACTTATAATCCGCGATGCTTGCTTCAAGCTCATCTGCGGTCAGCTCTATTCCGCCATAGAAGGACTTTTCAAAAGAGTCTGCCAACATATCGAAGCTTATGCCGTAGGCGGCTGCAAAGCTCTTAGCCTGTGAAACAGTGTGCGCCGAAAGGTCTGTTCCTGTCTTTTTAGACAATCTGCGTATGATACGTGAATAAAGCTTCTTAACAGCCACTTCCCTGCTTATATGCCGAATGTAGGCTATATATATTACTCTTCCTACCGGGCCAGCCAGCAATGCGGCAGCGGCAACACAAGTCAATACTATGACTGCAAGATAAATATCGTTTTTTGCAATTCCGCCGTCCTCCGTGTTGATTATGTCAGACTGCTGATCATACATCTCGGACGGGAAGGAAGGAACCGTCGGCTCGAAGATCACCCAGCCGCAGGCAGGCATATAGACTTCAACAAAAGCATGGGCATAGCTGTCACGGACGACCAGCTCAGTGTGATTTTCGCTGTTTCTCTCAAAGGCATAATAGCCCTCGCAGTATCTTGCCGTCAGCCCGACGGAACGCGCCATAAGGGTCATCGCAGTGGCAAAATCCGTGCAAAGCCCAGTCTTGCTGTCAAAAACAAAATATTCTATACTTTCGTCATCAGGAACATAGGTCAGACTGTAATCATAGCCTTCGTTTGTGAAATAGCTCTCCAGTGCAGCTGCCTTTTCGTAATCGGTCTCACAGCCTTCTGTGATCTCCTGAGCCAGTCGGCGCAGGCTATCATCGAATACATCATATTCCCCGCTGTCGATTTTTTCTGCCATGCTCCTGTCGCTGTTCACGCTTCTGAATTTCTCGATCGAAAATCCCTCACGTCCCTCCAGGGCATTTTCTCTGTACCAGCTCATGACCTCATCCCAATCGGAAGAGGTCATTTCAAGCTTTTCGGCAAGCTGCCTTATTTCGGCGTTGTTATGAAAATGTGAGTTATATGTCTCTGTCGGCCACCTGGTCTGCCACTCGCCATTGCAATAAACATGGCAATCTCCGTTGTATAAAAATTCTGCGAAACTCGGCGATGTCAGCGACACTCTGAATGTATTTTCGGGCAAAGGAAGCAAGCTGAACCTAATATCGCCGATAGTCTTGACGGTTATCTCATCGCCTTTGATTTGAATGTACTCATCTATCAGCGCAAGCCTCTCACTGTCCTTATTTTCCTCGCAGTAAAGCCTTAAAATTGCGAGCTTTTCTGTGACCGCCATTCCCGGAACTGTGATTTGCGGATCTGTCCAGACATTGCCGGCTTCTTCTATGATATCGTCGCCGTAATGCCAGTCGTTATTCTTAAAGTAGGAATACGACTGAGATTTCAGATATAGGGTATCATAATCTGTTCTGACTGTAAATAACTCCTCTCCAGACGGGACCTCTCCGTGGCGTCTTGACGAGCTGTCCTGCTTACCAATTGACGTCGGATTTGCAGTCGTTGAGAAAAAGCTCAGATTGTTCAAAAAGGTGGCGTCCTCTTCCTGCATTGACTGTATCTCGGGCATTGGCAGCACAAACAGCACTCCGATAACCACCGCTGCAAAGGCCGCGACCGAAACGATATACGCTCTGTCCGGAACGACAACGATGCCGCTGTCCGCAGCTGTCTGCCTGCTGTGGATCATTACCAAAAGATAAAAGAACAGTATTGCAGCAAGATATCCGGATGACATAAAGTCCAGTCTTTTCGCATATACCGCAAACGGCAAAAGCACCAAAAACAGCGTGAATATACCGCGGTAACGCACCTGCGTAAAGTAATACATAGCAGAGCTGAAAACAAAACCGCCGCCTAGCATAAGTGCATAAAGATACTGCGGAACATACCTTGTAGCGCCGTAAAACCAGTTGTTGAATATGACCCCCGAGCTGTCATATCCGTCAATCACCATCAGCACAGTCAGATACAGCACCGCGATCAGCAAAAGCACATACACAATGCCGCTTATCAGTTTATTCTTTCTGGTATAAAGAAAGTCAAGAGCAAAAAAGACGGCTATCTCGAACAACAGCTCAACTGTCGTGAGAACGACCACATCCGCGCCCCAAAAGTCGTAAATTACGCTCGACATCACGGATATTCCAAGCAGCCACGGAAGAATAAAGCTCTTTAACTTATTTTCAAAAGTTTTCATAAGTTTTTCCTAACCCTATTTATTGCTTGTAAAAACAAAATCATCGCTCACATAATAGCATCTGTCAACCGAAATTCCGTCGGCGTAATCATGAACGACCACCGTGTATACCTCACAGCCTCCGTCCGAGAGCTGAGCGACTCTCTGCACAAGAGTTTCTTTTCTGTTTGTGAAATATATTACCACCCTATGCTTTCCCNNCCCGCCTCAAGTTCTTCAAGCGGCAAAGACTCGTCGCCGCTGTTCGGCGAGCAGGCTGCAAGTGAGGATTGGTACTCGGCAAGATCCGCCTCGCTGTCTATTCCGAAGCTCCGGCGCTCGCCGCTTTGACAAAAGACCTCGCAGGAAAGCCCCTGCTTCAGCATCAGCGCTGCCATAGCCAGAGTCGCTTCGGTCAATACATCGCAGCAGCGGCAGAAGTCCTGCTCACCGCGCCGCTCATCCGACAGCTCGAATATCATTGCCTGGCTGACAGCCGCAGTCTTTTCGTCAAGCCTTATCATCAGCGTATCCCGTTTTGACGAAAGCTTCCAGTTTATTCTTTTTATCGGATCACCGGCAACGTATTCCCTATGCTCGTAGCCTGCGGTTCCGGTTCCGATCGGAGCGCTCTCATCGGTCTCCTCGGTGTTATCATCATAGGCAGCGGCATCGCAGCAGATCTTCAAAAGCTCGTTGCCGCTTTCTATCTCATGGATCATGGGGATTATCCCGAATCTGCACACACCGTCTCCGGAGATCTCAAGCCTGCCGACCTGTGTTGTAAACACGCCGAGATAGTCGATTATGACAGGCATTTTCAGTCCGACGCTTCCGCTGCCGCAGTACCTCGCCTTATATTTTACACTATAGGAGCGGCGGCGTTTTGAAAATCCCATTGCAACACGAAATCTTTCGGGAGTAACCGGCTCAAGGTTGTCCTCGGCGTTAAGACATATTTCAATAAAAGGAGTGGGCAGCCATGTCCGCTTTGATACAGCAAAGCTTATCTCGACCTCATCGCCCTTGTTTATCATCTCATTTCTCGAAACAAATGATATCTCTACCTGACGCACGGTGAACCAAGTCATAAAAAACGAAAGAAGCAGCGCCAGAACAAGTGCAGTTGCAAAATAAAGACCCAGCCGTCCGTTCATGACCACACAAAACACAAGCATGATCGCGATACACAAAAGCAGACTGAAAAAATGCTTTTTACGCAGTCTTACCCTGTTTTGACTCTTCACAGCGCCACCCTCTTTTCCTTCGGATCTCATTTGCTACATCACCGGAACCTTAACAAACGAAGCTATATGCTCAACTGCTGCCTCCTGTGTGCCGAATTTGGATCTGCCCTTGGGAGAAAGAATGACCCTGTGTGCCAAAACACTTGTAATTATCCGTTTAACGTCATCGGGAGTAACATACTCTCTGCCCTGAATGAAGGCTATCGCCTTTGACATCTTTAATAATGCGATACTTCCGCGCGGACTGGCTCCAAGATTGAGAAATTCGTTATTTCGGGTAGCCGCGACCAGATCAAGGATATAACCTCTGACCTCCTCCGACACTCTCACGGCCTTAACACCTGCACGCAGAGCTTTTATATCCTCTACCGTGCAGACGCTGCCCAGCTTTGCGGCAGCGATCTCGTTTTCGGCGCGCCTGAGTATCTCCATCTCATCGTTCTTTTCGGGATAGCCTATACTTATTTTTATCAAAAATCTGTCCATCTGTGCCTCGGGAAGGTGATATGTACCGTAAGTTTCGACAGGGTTCTGGGTCGCGAGAGTCATAAACGGTTCGGGCAAAGACATAGTTTTTCCGTCAAGGCTTATCTGATGCTCCTCCATAACCTCCAAAAGGCTTGACTGAGCCTTCGGTGAGGCTCTGTTGATCTCATCAGCCAGCAAAAAGTTGCATACGGCGGCACCGCTTCGGTATTCAAGCTCACCGGTATCCTTGTTCATCATAGAAAATCCGACAATATCCGAAGGCATGATATCCGGAGTCAGCTGGATCCGGTTATAGCTTCCCTTAACGGATTTGGCCAGCGCGGATACCAGCTGAGTCTTGCCCACGCCCGGCACATCCTCGATAAGAACATGGCCGTCACACAGCAGCGCCGCAATGACATCTATTATAACATCTCTTTTTCCTACAATAACCTTTTCAATATTTTCAACAAGGCCGAGGATCTTATCGTTCATAAATTTATACCTCCGAGCAAATTTAATAGCCATACAATACAAATTTATTATATCTCATTGCCCTCTTTTTGTCAATCGTTATGCTATACCGATTAGTAATATGAACATATTACCGTTAGCTATATCTTGATTGAAAAGAAAGCTTATATCCTTTAATAGCGCAAATTTTGCCAAAAAGCCCTTGACAAAATGCGTTTGCGCTGTTATAATAAATAAGTTATTGTTGGACGGTGTTTCTTTGCGGCTCAGATACCGTTTTTTTGAGCAAAGTTCCTGTTCCCCCGTCCAGAATTGGTTACTGTACCAGTCTGTTTTTTTAATAAATATCTATCGGGGTGTAGCGCAGTTGGTAGCGCGCGACATTTGGGAGCATAGAGTTCCATTAAGTACACGAAAATAAAAAGCGCCGAAAACCCTTTAACGGTGCGATTTTCATGCAGTTTTTAAAAATCCAAAAAGCCGTCAAATCTGTGCTTGACCACATATTTGACCACTTACACGACCACAATTAAATAACTATCGGGGTGTAGCCCAGTTGGTAGGGCGCGGCATTTGGGATGCCGAGGCCGCGAGTTCGAGTCTCGCCACTCCGACCACCAGCGTGACGCTGGATCAATTTGTGCCTCCGTTTCATTTGAGATGGAGGCAATTTTTGTGCAAACAACACAGCAAAAGCATACCATGTGGGATGCTTTTTTTCGTTAGCAGGAAAATATAAGATTTGAACGCGAGCGCCGGAAGTTCTCGACCCCGCCCTCTCCCACAAAAAATAATGGTTTAAATAAAGATTCAAACTTTACTTCTTTCTTATTATGTGATATAATTGAATGGATCATTTATAATGGGTGAATGGGAATGAAAAAAATGAATATAAAATTTAAATATGCAAAGCATATAGATCTGATATTTCATGTGCTAGCACATATGCAGGTGAATAATGCATCGGATTTATATTCGCAGAAGTATATAGATAACTTTAAGTTGCTAAGAAACAACAAAGAACTATTCATTCCTTATGATTTAGCAGAGTACTATAATAAACATTTTAACAACGTGGGAATGATAAATTTTCTACCGTTTTATAGTAAAGATTTTGATGAATTAAAACATCTAATCCTTAATTACAACGGCTTTACTAATGATGATATTAATTTGTTTGTAAAACCATTTTTATCGATATGCGAAAATGAATCGGATTTTTATTTTGATTTTTGGGAAAATAAGATTAATATATATAAAGACTATTGCGTTAAGGCAGAAAACATAATAAGAAAAAAATTGGAGTTATATAGCTGCGTTTTTGATTATTATAATAAATCTGCATTGACAATCTTGTCTTTGTCAATTACAAGAAACGGAAGAGGATTTGGGGGAATCGATAATTATTTTTCTGCTTTAATTCCTTTCCCAAAATCATTGAAACTAATAAATAACAGTTTTTTTGTTTTACTACATGAATACACACATCAAATAACAAATGAATTGTTAAAACCCAATATTAATATGGAAGATGGTTCTCATGATATTTCTGAAAGCTTAGTGATTTTATTTGATTTCTATCTAATAAAATCTTTGGACAAAGCTAATGTTGATAAATATTTAGAATGGGTTTCAGAAATATCGGGAAATACGGACAACACAATTACAGAAAACACCCTTTTGTCCATTTTTAATGTTGAAAAATCTCTTAGGGATGAAATAGATAATTTGTTGTATAAAATAATCAACTCAAATCAATGAGTGCTTTGTTCCGTGTGGGTTCAAATCCATCTGTCAAAATCGCTAAAGAATCTTTGTATAGTCCTTAGACAAAATGGACACCAATTTTGATACAATGGCTATCAAGATTGGTGTTTATTTTTTGTGTCAAGGTTCATCGGCAAGATCTTTCAAATAATTTTTTAAAAAAGTTCCATCCTTTTCAGATTCGCGTGTCTATATGAGTGAAAGCTTTCAAGAGGTGAAAACAAGTGAACAGACAAGATGTAGAGAAAACCATAACTGAATATCTGAAGCCCATATTCGGATTTGCCCTGAAGAGGTGTAAAGGCTTCCATGATGCAGAAGACCTGTCGCAGGAGATCGCAATAAGAGCGTTCCGAGCGCTCCTTGCCAAAGATGATGTTGCTGACATGGGTAAGTTTATCTGGACAGTTGCCCATAACACACTCAGCAATTATTATCGTGATACCGCAAAAAGTATGGTCGGTGTTTCTATAGAGGAGGCTCCGGAGCTAGTTGCAGATCTGCATTCTGAAACCGACACTGACGATCATACTGAGGTTATCTATCGTCTCCGGGATGAGATTGCATACCTTTCAAAGATGCAAAGAAGGATTTTGATTGCGTATTATTTTGAAAATCGCAAGCAGGCCGAAATAGCCAGTGAACTGGGCATCCCTCTCGGCACTGTCAAGTGGCACTTGTTTGAGGCAAAAAAAGAATTGAAACGAGGTATGGATACGATGAGAAAAGCAAGCGATCTCAAGTTTAACCCTATTAAATTTGACTCCTATGGTATCAACGGTGCCGTTGGCACAAAGTCCCCGGACGAGTTTTTACGTTCGACGCTGTCTCAGAACATCTGTTACTGTGTGCGTAATACGGCAAAGACGGTGAATGAGATTGCCGATGATCTGGGTGTTTCCCCTGTGTATGTAGAAACCGAAGTTGAATTCCTTGAAGAATATGGTTTCCTACAGGCTCAGAAGGACAAGTACATTGCAAATTTCATCATCAGCGAGCCCTCAGCAGAGCTGCTTACTATGCAGAACGAGATGTATAAGCGTGCTGCCGAACTGTTTGCAAACGATTTGTATGATGAGCTGATCTCCAACGGTATTCTTGATGATCCGGACATATGCTGCGGTCAAACTGACAAGCCTATTTCCCTGACCGACTCTCCAAAAGCGAACCGGAATTTCATCCTGTGGTCGCTGATTCCTTATATAGCTGCCTGGTCTGGTGAGAAGCTGATGGACGAAAGCATTTCTTTTGAAGAAGTGGCGACGATCCGCCCGGACGGCGCTCATAACATCTATCATGCGACTGTTGTGCCGAATGAAATGATCCTCCCCGAAGACTATGTGTATATGAAGAACTGGTCCGGACCAATGTGGAACGGAGACGGTAAACGAATCCTTTGGCAGATCGACAGCGAATGGTCTGATCGCAGAAATAATCACGAATTCCAATATACAGAAGACGCTAAGCGTGTGCTTTCACTCTATGCGAGAGAAGCCGATGATTATCTCTCCAAAGACGAATACGCGTGGTTGTGTGAGCGTGGCTATATAAAAGCTAACGGCGATTATGACGGCAAACTAAAAACTTGTTGGCAAATCGTTATCTTGTCAAATAAAGAGATCCGGGATAAGCTGCTCGCCATCGGAGAGCGTATTAAGAAAAGGTATCAGACTGAATTTGATGCTTTGAAGGCGCCCTATGCAGAGGCTGTGTTGCAGTCCGTTCCGGCACATCTTAGAAAGGTGAAAGCATATGAGCTGCAATTTGTATTTCATTCCGATGGCTGGTTCTTGGCACACTGTATCACAACTCTCCTGAATAACGGCAAGCTGAAGAAGCCTACCGAAGGGCAGAGAAAATCCTTGACCACACTGATTATTAATAGATAATCAAAATGCACTGCTGTTTGTATGCCAACGGATTTCCATTAAGGCTGCTTCATTATAATCTGTTGTGAATACTCCGACTAAAAATCCTCTGAAGCGGATAGTTTCAGAGGATTTTTTATACCGTCAATGGCTTTTTCGATTTTATTCTCTTCAGCATGATTTCTTCCGCCCTTTATTTGAAGGCGTCTTTCCCGAATATCTCCATAACATCGTCATAAAGCTTTTTCAGCTCGTCATAATGCTCGTCATACATGAGCTTACTTCCTGATACAAAATTCATATCCTTATCTATAATGATGTGATAGTATTCCGAGCTCGAAGATATATAATATCCGTCCTTGTATTCTTCTTCCACCCCTGTGTAATCATCAACACGAAGACTATACCTGCCTTCTCCGAACGGCCGCACACAGTACCTGAAATAATATGTATAATCGGTCATGCTTTCTGCCACATGATTTTCAAGGTCTAAGTATGTCAGATGTCCCGTCAGGACCTGAATGTCTGAAAAGAAATTCAGAAATTTCGGCACGGAAATTTCATAACCGATCATTTCATCCTCATTTTCATAGCAATAATAATAACTTCTCGTTATCTTATCCTCTCTGACTGTGAGCTCGTATTTTTCAAAATTCTGAAGCAGCGGCTTTACCCTGGTGTTGTAATAAACGACCCATATT
>DLOT01000078.1:11873-19204 GCA_002479715.1 Ruminococcus sp. UBA7477
CCTTTATTTGAAGGCGTCTTTCCCGAATATCTCCATAACATCGTCATAAAGCTTTTTCAGCTCGTCATAATGCTCGTCATACATGAGCTTACTTCCGGATATAAAATTCATATCCTTGTCTATAACGATGTGATAGTATTCCGAGCTTGAAGATATATAATATCCGTCCTTGTATTCTTCTTCCACCCCTGTGTAATCATCAACACGGAACAAATAATCGCCTTCTCCGAAAGGCCTCGCACAATAGCTGAAATAATAGGTATAATCGGTCATGCTTTCTGCCACATGGTTTTCAAGGTCTAAGTATGTCAGATGTCCCGTCAGGACCTGAATGTCTGAAAAGAACTCCAGGAATTTCGGCTCGGAAATCACATAACCGATCATATCTTCCTCATTGTGATAGTCATAATAATAACATCTCAATTCCTTATCCTCTCTGACTGTGAACCCGTACTTTTCAACGTTCTGAAGCATCGGCTTTACCTTGGTATTGTAATAAACGACCCATATTATAGAGGCGATGATAAACGCTGTGACCGCCAGCACTAATAATACGATTATGATCTTCAGCTTTTTCGATTTTATTTTCTTCAGCATGATTCTTTCCGCGCCCTTTAGTTTACATAATAACCCGCAGAGAAGCTTGCCCAGCCTTTATCGCCGTTGCCGCCTGCAAGAGTTGCCCAACCGGTGGTCGCAGCAACCCCTCTGGAGCAGTCCGGTGAGGCGTCCGATTCCTTGTCAGTAGATATTGCAGCATAATGATCAAAAACATTGGATTGAACCTGACATCTTACATCGTCGTCGCCGAATATATCGTAACCCTCCGCACCGTAAATGATTCCGGCGTAAGTACTTTCGCCTCTTACATTAACATACGATTCCTTTAATACAACCCACTTTTTGTCGTCCTTTCTCAAATCAGAATTAGTTCTACAGTTGCTTACAACCTCACTATCTGTTCTAAGTTCTGTTGCCGAAGCATTGATACAATTGGTCATAGCCAAAGCTCCCGCCATCAATACTGCCGTAAATGCTCTTAAAACTTTCTTTTTCATAATACTACCTCTTTCTTAAATTTTTATTCGCATGATCAAATGGTTGCCACTTCAACCTCCTGCACAATAACAGAAAATATGCCGTGCTTATATCCCCGCTATTTTCCATAACGCCCAATCAGCAAATATTCCCTCATCAAAGCAAAGATTTTGATATTATGGCCAGTAGATCAAAGAAATTAAAGCCAATAAAAACACTATCTTTTTACCAGTATATCACGCGTTTATCCTAAAGTCAAGCATTTGTGGAAATTGTGATAATTTTCGATTTGCTCCGTTTATATCTCAAAATGCACATATTGTTCTGATTTTTTGTCAAAAAAGAGCTTGCCAAACGGATCATTTTGTGCTATACTGGTAAAGGTATATCGTCCTCGCCGCTATTACAACGGCTTTTCTCGCCTGAAACAGAGCCGCCCAACGGATAAATGCATTTTTTTTTGAAAATCCAAAAAAATGCTTGACAAACCGAAAAGAGCGTGTTATAATATATCTTGCTTGTTCAAGCTGGTGTAGCTCAGTTGGTAGAGCAGCTGATTTGTAATCAGCAGGTCGGGGGTTCGAGTCCGTCCACCAGCTCCACCGTTTTCCCAGCCTTTCGGCTTTGGTTTTCCAGCTTCAGCTTCTTATGGGAGAGTTCCCGAGTGGCCAAAGGGGGCAGACTGTAAATCTGTTGCTTTTCAGCTTCGATGGTCCGAATCCATCCTCTCCCACCATAAAAGCGCCTCCGAAATATCGGGGGCGCATTTGCTTGTAATTTTGTCCAAACGGGCATACTAAATAACGGTAAAGACATATTTAAACGGAGGAATACCGATGATTAGGGAAGATTTAAGAAACATAGCAATAATAGCGCACGTTGACCACGGTAAAACAACGCTTGTTGACCAGATGCTCAAACAGAGCGGCACCTTCCGCGACAATCAGGAAGTCGATGAGAGAGTTATGGACTCGGGCGATATTGAGCGTGAAAGAGGTATTACAATCCTCGCTAAGAACACTTCTATAGTATACAAAGACGTTAAGATCAATGTTATCGACACTCCCGGCCATGCCGATTTCGGCGGCGAGGTCGAGCGTATCCTTAAAATGGTAAACGGCGTTATTCTTCTTGTAGACGCAGCCGAGGGTCCTATGCCGCAGACCAGATTTGTTTTGCAGCGCGCCCTTGAAATGGGTCACAGGGTAATTATCGTTATCAACAAAATAGACAGACCCGATTCGCGTCTGAACGAAGTCGGCGATGAGGTTTTGGAGCTTCTGATGGACTTGGACGCCACCGACGAGCAGCTTGACAGCCCGATACTTTACTGTTCGGGCAGAGATGGCACCGCCTCTCGGACACCCAATTTCATGGGTGAGGATCTGACACCTCTGTTCGACGAGATCCTGTCATATATCCCGGCGCCCGAGGTCGACACCGAAGGCCCGATGCAGATGCTTGTTTCCTGCATCGACTATAACGACTATGTTGGAAGGATCGCCGTCGGAAGAGTTGAACGCGGCGTTATCTCCGTCAACCAGGAGGTAACTATCGGCGACTATCACGAAACTAAAAAGCCATACCGCGGCAAGATCGTAACGATATATCAGATCCAAGGCTTGAAACGCGTTCCCGTCGAAAAGGCGACAGCAGGCGATATCATCTGCATAAGCGGCATCGAGGGCATAACGATAGGCGACACGATCTGCGAGTTCGGAAAGTTCGAGCCTCTCCCCTTTGTCAAGATCAGCGAACCGACCGTTGAAATGACCTTCAGCGTAAACGATTCTCCGTTTGCAGGCAGAGAAGGTAAGTTTGTTACCTCCCGTCAGCTTCGTGATAGGCTTTTCAAAGAGCTTTTGCGTGACGTTTCTCTGCGTGTTTCGGAAACCGACACGACCGACAGCTTCAAGGTCGCCGGCAGAGGTGAAATGCATCTCTCTATACTCATTGAAACCATGCGCCGAGAAGGCTATGAAATGGGCGTTTCAACGCCGAGAGTTCTGCTCAAAGAGGTCGAGGGCAAGCTTTGCGAGCCTATTGAGCGCCTTGTCATCGACGTTCCCGAGGGCTGTGTCGGCTCTGTTATGGAGAAACTCGGCACAAGAAAAGCCGAGATGACTCAGATGACTCCTGTCGGCAACAGAATGAGGCTTGAATTTCTTATTCCTTCAAGAGGTCTTTTCGGCTACAGAAGCGAGTTTTTGACGGATACCAAGGGTGAGGGCATCATGAGCTCGGTTTTTGCCAAGTACGAACCTTATAAGGGCGATATCCCGAGAAGAAAAACCGGCTCGCTTGTCGCCTTTGAAACCGGAGATGCAATTACTTACGGTCTGTATAACGCGCAGGAGCGCGGCGAACTGTTTATCGGCGCCGGTGTTCCCGTGTATGAGGGCATGATCGTCGGCGAATCTCCCAAGGTCGAGGATCTTGTTGTCAACGTCTGCAAGAAAAAACATCTTACCAACACCAGAGCAAGCGGAAGCGACGATGCTCTGAGGCTTATCCCCCCCAGAATACTCTCACTGGAAGACTGCCTTGAGTTTTTGGCAGATGATGAGCTTTTAGAGGTCACACCAAAGTCGCTCAGAATAAGAAAGCGCACCCTTTCCAACACTCTCCGTGCCAAAGAGCGGGCTAAGCTGCAATAAAAAGCAAAAACCAACGGACGAGCCGAAATTCATCGGTTCGTCCGTTTTTGTTACATGGGAATATTTCATTCTTCCCGCATTTTCAGAAAGCTCTTTGCCTGTTATTTACGGGCTTTTAGACGCAAAATCTCTTCCTCGTCAGGCGTGACATACAGCGTCTTGTTATTTGTGAAAACAACCATTCCGGGCCTTGCCCCCGAAGGCTTGCGGACATTCTTAACAAATGTATAGTCCACAGGGACCTGAGAAGAGCCCTTCGCCTTTGAATGATATGCCGCCAGCCTTGCAGCCAAAGCGATCGTTTCATCGTCAGGATTTTTTCCCTTGCATGAGATGATAACGTGCGAGCCTGCAATATTGTGCGTGTGAAGCCAGATATCGCTTTTTTCACTGTCCTTAGTCGTCAGCTTGTCGTTCTGGCGATTGTTTCTGCCGACATATATGTCAAAGCCTGTATCCGAAACAAAGTGAAGCGGCTTAAATGCGCCGACTGCCTTGCCCTTATTCTTTCTGCGGATATAACCCTCCTGAGAAAGCTCCTCGCGCAGCGCCTCTATCTCGTCCTCATCCGAGGCTCTCGTCAGCGAGTCAAAAACACTGTCGATGTATTCAAGCTCCCTCTCGCCGTCTGCAATGAGAGCAGTCAGTTTTTTCTCTGCGGTATCAGCCTTGCGGTATTCGGCATAATACCTCTGAGCATTCTGTGCAGGGGTAAGTCCGGCATCCAATGTGACCTCGACCTTGGGACAATCCTCAAGATAATAGTTATCCAGCAAAGCTGAGGTCTGCCCCTTTTGCAGACAATAGAGATTTGCCATGATCAGATCTCCGCAAAGCTTCAAACGATCTCTTTGAGCGCATTCCGCAAGCTCCTGCCGCTGATTTGCAACACGCCGTGAAATGCGGTCTGTCAGATTTGAAATAAGCTTGAAAAGGTCTGCGGCCTTCTGTCTGCGCCTTGAATCGGCATCCCGGCTGACATAAAACATATCCAGCGTTTCGCAGGCTGATCTCTGGGGACAGCTTATCATCAGGCTGCCATACTGTGAGATATCAGTAAAGCAAAAATCCTTCAGAATGCCCTCGCGCGTCTTAATGACCGTAAAGTTATTCCTGCCCTCGCTTATTTCGCCGGCTGTTTTCTTGAGATAAAAGCAAAGCCTGTCCATATCGTCTTCAGTCAGCTCTCCGCACCTGCGCTCCTCTCCCCTGCCGCAAAAGCTTTCTGCCTCTCTGGCAAACAGCGGCGAAGTGCCCTCAAAAGCGGACACAATGCCCTTGGCAAGCGGCTTCCCCTTGTTTTTGGCAAGGATCTGTTCTAGCCTTACGCGGTCAAAGCCGAAGATACTCAGCCTTTCGGGTCTGGGCGGAGCTTTGTAGACCATTCCCGGCAGAACAGGCCGAACGCTTGATACATCAGGCGTTACACGCTTTATACAGTCGACGATCTTCCCGTCGCCGCCGATTAAAACAATATTTGAACAGCGTCCCATTATCTCACAGGCGAGCGTAAGCCTGCATGGGTCGCCAAGCTCATTTACACACTCAAATACAAAATAGAGTATTCTCTCAAAGCCGTCCTGTCTGATCTCGGCAAGTCTGCCCGAAACTAGCCTCTTCCGCATCAGCATACAAAACATCGGCGGCGTTTTGGGGTTCTCGATCTGCGCCTCGGTGATATGAACTCTTGCGTCGCCTGCGGAGGAATTCATCAGCAGCTTATAGCTGCCCTCCTTGGTTCGTATCGACAAAATAAGCTCGTCGCGGGCAGGCTGATAAACCTTATCCACCCTTCCCCCGACAAGCAAAAGCAATTCTTTTTTTACAGTTTGTAGAAAAATCCCGTCAAGTGCCATAAGGTCAAACCTCGTATTTCAAAATATCTCTGTTGCTCGGCGCCACCTGCACCATCGCCTCGGGGAAAGCCTCGGCGATCGCCTTGCACATATATTCGCAGAATATGTTTTCCGTGTAAAAATGAGCTGCGTCAAAAACAGTGACTTTGCTGTTATATGCGTCGATAAAAACGTCATGCCGGACGTCGCCCGTGATAAAAGCATCACAGCACGCCTTTACCGCATCTCCGAGAAAGCTTCCTCCGCTGCCGGAGCAAACGGCGATCTTCCTGATGCAGCCTCCCATATCGTTATATCTGACCACGCCGCAGCCGAGCGTGCTTCTGATCTTTCCTGCCCACTCCCCGGCAGTAAGAGTGCCGTCTGTTTCGCATATGAAGCCGCACTCCACACCGTTTTCAATATGCAATGGTGCGTATGGGTTAAGCCCGAGCTTATCGCACAGAATACGGTTCATCACCGCGCTGTCAAAATTGGTATGTGCGGATATAACGCTTACTCCAGAGCGCAGCAAAACGCCTATCGGCGAAGCGCTGTCAACAACCTTAAGCGCCTTAAAAATGATCGGGTGATGTGTTATGACAAGCTCTGCCTGCTGAACCTGCGCGTCATGGGCAACATCCGAGGTAACATCAAGGGCAATGAGTATTTTGCCGACCCTTGCGGATCCGTTTCCGATCAGAAGTCCGCTGTTATCGTAGCCTTCCTGCAGCGAAAAGGGCGCGATTTTATCTATAAAGTCATAAACATCTCCTACTGTCGTCATCACACTTCTCCTCCGTTCGCATAGCTTTCAAGGCGGCTCGAAAGCTCGGCAAAAAGCTTTCCGTCAGCGCTGTCGGGGTCACCATTCAGCATTCCCCGCCCCTTTATCAAAAGCTTATCCGACTGTCTTTTCAAAAAGCCCTTCTCCTCGGCAGTTTTGTTGTCCATTTTGCCGATATATGTATCCAGCAGCGAATATTCGCGCTTTTTGCCCGTATATTTTGCAAGAATGACCGTATAGAAAAAGCCCTCGAAGCAAGCTTTCTCTCTCAATATTTCAAAGCCCATTTCCCAAAGTCTTGAGCGGAGCTGCGCTATTTTAGTCATCGGCTGCAAGATCAGGTTTACGCCGTCATGAAGCCAGCCACACCTTTCTATGATCTCCGCAATAAGCTCGCCGCCCATTCCTGCGATCACAACATCGCTCACATCATCACGGGATATGCCGTCAAGTCCGTCAGACAGTACGGTTTGTATCGCACCATCCAATCCCGCCGACGAAATATGTTCTTTTGCACTTTGCAGCGGTCCTTGATTTATATCCGCTGCGACAGCGCGCCTGCATATCCCATGTGATACCAGAAACACAGGCAGATAGCCATGGTCCGTCCCGACATCAACGACTGTTCCCCTACCCGAAACCATCTCGGCGCAGGCAGAGAGCCTGTTATCAAGCGGCATACATAATCCCCCTTTTCTGAATAAAAACTGCGCCCGCAGTAAGCTTAACGGACGCAGCGTTCTTTATCAGTTTCCCAGAGCCTTATTGAGCTTTTCAACAAGCTCGTCGGCGTCGGTTCCGTGAACGGCGCAGGCCTGTCCGACCGATTCTCCTCTTGAGTGAGGGCAGCCTAGGCAATGCATACCTATTTCAAAAAAGTATGGTGCCAGATCCGCATTATAATCAAGAATATCTCCGATAATCGTATCCTTTGTAATGACCATTTTCATTAAACTTCCTTTCTTAATAATGACATAAACAATATAGATGCTCTGCATCTATTATACCATATAA
>DLOT01000014.1 GCA_002479715.1 Ruminococcus sp. UBA7477
TGTCTCGGCTATCAGCCGCGTTTTGCCCATCTTTGTGGCGAGGAGCGCCTGACCGAGGACATTGTTGATCTTATGAGCGCCGGTGTGGTTCAGATCCTCGCGCTTCAGATAGATCTTTGCACCGCCCAGATCCTCGGTCATCTTCTTTGCGAAATAGAGCCGTGAAGGTCTGCCGGCATATTCATTGAGAAGCGAAGAAAGCTCGGTGTTGAAATCGGGGTCGTTTTTATAGTGTTCGTATGCCGCTTCAAGCTCAATAACGGCATTCATGAGCGTTTCCGGAATGTATTGTCCCCCGTGTATTCCGAAACGTCCGTTTGGATTTGTCATTTTTATCCTTCCTTTCTAACGGCAGCTACAAAGGCTGCCATTTTGCTTTTATCCTTAATGCCGTTCGTTTCAAGGCTGCTGCTTGCGTCAACTGCGAACGGACGGAGGTTTTCTATCGCCTTGCCTACGTTTTCTGCGGTCAGCCCGCCTGCTAAAAAGAACGCTCTTTGTATGCTTTTTATAAGTGAATGGTCAAAGGCTTTGCCTGTGCCTGTGCCTGAGTCAAGCAGAATATAGTCTGCGTTCGACTGCTGTGCGAGCTGCACGTCAAGCTCTGATGCGATTTTAAAAGCTTTGATTATCGGCTTGCCCGTTTTGGCGCGCAAATCTGTGATATAGCGCTCGTCCTCGCTGCCATGGAGTTGGATAAGGTCAAGCATATCGGCGTAATACTCACAAATGTTCTCTATTGGTTCGTTGACAAAAACGCCGACCTTTCTGACCTGCGGTCCGTAATCGGCAAGATAGCTTTTAAGCTCGCAGAATGTGCCAAGACCGATTGAGCGGCGAAAACCGTCTGTGAGGATAAACCCTACATAGTCCGCGCCGAGCTGACTCGCTGTGATAACATCAGACGGATTTCTCATTCCGCAAAGCTTTATCTTCGTATTATTCATGCTGTTTTCCCCTGAGCGCTGCAAATGCCTCGCGCTTGTTTTCCGCACGCATGAGAGCCTCTCCGACGAGGACTGCGTCAGCGCCTGCTTTTTCCGCAGCTTCGGCATCTGCACGGGTTCTGATCCCGCTTTCGGATACAAATGCGATATCTTTCGGAACAAGATCGCGAAGGCGCAGGCTGTTTTGCGTATCGACCGAGAAATCTTTTAAATTGCGGTTGTTGACGCCGATTATGCGTGCGCCGGCCTTCAAGGCTGTTTCGATTTCTTTTTCATCGTGAGCCTCAACAAGCGCTGATAGCTTTAGCTCGTCGCACAGCGTAATATACTCTGACAGCCTTTGCCCGTCAAGTATCGAGCATATCAGTAAAACCGCTGCCGCACCAAGGGACTTTGCCTCGTATATCATGTATTCATCGACAGTAAAGTCTTTTCGCAGGCATGGGATCTCGCAGGCCGCAGAGATCTCTTTGAGATACATAGGTTTGCCCAGAAACTTGGTAGGCTCTGTCAGAACTGATATCGCATCGGCGCCTGCTTCCTGATATTCCTCCGCGATCTTGAGATAGGGAAAGTCGGGAGCGATAATCCCTTTTGACGGCGAAGCCCTTTTGCATTCGCATATGAACGACAAACCGGGCTTTTTTATTGCACGTTCAAAGGCAAGACCGTCACTGACATTGCTTTCCGCAAGCCGTCTTATTTCATAAAGCGGTACGCTTTTTTTGCTCATCTCAACACGCTGCGCGGCGGAGCGAGCCAGCTCATTCAGTATGTTCATGAATTGCTTACCTCAATAAGTCTGTTCAAGGTTTCATAGGCTTTGCCGGAATCGATTATATCTGCCGCAAGCTTAATGCCGTCGTTAATGGTTTCTGCTTTTCCTCCGATATAAAGCGACGCTCCTGCATTAAGAAGAACTGCGCTCCGCTTGTGACCGCGCTCCTCGCCCTTCAGGATCGCTCTTGTGATCTCGGCGTTCTGTGCAGGCTCGCCGCCTACAAGGTCTGATTTAAGACATCTTTCAAATCCGAAGTCCTCGGGCTGTATAGTATAGGTCTTGAGCCAGCCGTCTTTAAACTCACAAACGGCAGTTGGCGCGCTCATCGAGATCTCATCAAGCTTATCCTTACCGTAAACGACCATTCCGCGCTTGACGCCGAGGCTCATGAGTACCTGTGCCAAAGGGATCACAAGGTATTCATCGTAAACGCCGAGAAGCTGCATTTTGGGACTTCCGGGATTGGTCAGCGGGCCGAGAATATTGAATACCGTTCTGAAGCCCAGTTCTTTTCTGATAGCTCCGACGTATTTCATTGAGGTGTGGTATTTCTGCGCAAAGAAGAAGCACATTCCTGCCTTATCCAGAAGCTCCGCACACTTTTCAGGCTCTTGCTGAATGTTGACTCCGAGCGCTTCAAGGCAGTCGGCAGTTCCGCACTTTGACGAAGCGGCACGGTTGCCGTGTTTTGCAACTCTCATTCCGCCTGCTGCTGCAACAAGTGCCGAGGTGGTGGATATGTTGAAGCTTTGTGCATTGTCGCCCCCTGTTCCGACGATCTCAAAGATATCACCGACATCAACTTTAGTAGCGTTGTCGCGCATTGCCGCAGCACAGCCGGCTATCTCGTCTATGGTTTCCGCACGGGTGCTTTTGGTTGAAAGCGCCGCAAGAAAAGCTGCGTTCTGGGTGGGAGAGGTCTGACCGCTCATAATTTCGCTCATAACGGCGTAGGCTTCGTCATATGTCAGGTCCTGCTTGATAACTACTTTTTCGATTGCTTCCTTAATCATAATAAGATCTCCTTTATAAGAAATTTATGTATCAATATTTTTTGGAAACGTGTTTTACGGCATTGTATTTTTTGCGGCATAAGTCTGCATTTTACCTCCGCATAAGCTTTGCCGGGCTTTTCAAGGAAAAGTATAAATATCAGTCATATGATCGCCTCCCAAACCCAAAATTATGTAAAGACTTATGCTTTTGCAACAAAAAAGTCCCCGACAGTTTACACTGTCAAGGACGAATAAGCTATTCGCGGTGCCACCTTGATTCGCAGATAAATCTGCGCACTTAGCAGGGTACAAACATACCCTCGGCAATTGACGTATGCCCACACGTTGCAGAATACTCGGCGATAATTCGCTTTTGACTGCACCCTCAGCGGTCCATTTGATGACTTGTTTTCAACCCGACTCTCAGCAACGCGGGCTCTCTGTGTAAGCATGATCACCGTTATCTCCGCTTCAACGGTTTATTATATTAGATTGTATGTATTATACACCTTTAATCTCGGTTTGTCAAGAGTTTTTTTGAAAACTGCGTTGTATTTTTTGAAGAAATGCGTTGCGTTTCTTCTGTTTCCGTGCTACAATTACAGTAATAAAGTGCAAAGGATATGATATTATGATTTACACGGTAACCTTTAACCCGGCGGTCGATTGTGTTGTTTTTGCCGACAGGATAAGCCTGGGCGAGGTCAACAAGGCGGAAAAGCAGCAGCTTTTTTTCGGCGGTAAGGGAATAAATGTTTCGCAGGTGCTTTCGCAGCTTGGCATTGAGTCTGTCGCGATGGGTTTTACGGCCGGCTTCACCGGCGAGGCAATAGAGAGCGGTTTGAGGAGCATGGGCATAAAAACAGACTTTGTTCGGCTGGACTCAGGCTTTTCCCGCATAAACGTCAAAATAAGATCCGGCGAGGAAACGGAGATCAACGGAAGCGGACCCGATATCCCGAAAGATAAGGTCGATGATCTTTTTCGGAGATTGTCGGCATTAAAAAGCGGCGACGTTCTGATCCTTGCAGGGAGTGTTCCCGCTTCGATGCCGGTCGATATATACGAGCAGATACTTGCGGCAATTCAGGGCAAAGGTGTTTTGACAGTCGTGGACGCAGCAAAATCGCTTCTCACAGAATCGCTGAAATATAAGCCGTTCCTCGTTAAGCCAAATGCCGACGAGCTGGGTGAGATCTTCGGAGTGAAGATCTCAAGCCCGCAGCAGGCTGCAGAATATGCGGCAAAACTCCGCAATGAGGGAGCGGCGAACGTTTTGGTGTCATTGGCAGGAAGCGGAGCCGTTCTTCTGGACGAATACGGGGAAACACATTATGCCGGCGTCTGCAAAGGAACTGTGATAAACTCCGTGGGTGCAGGGGATTCGATGGTCGCAGGATTTATCGCAGGCTGTCAGAAGCAGACAGCAGAAGGAAAACGCGACTACGGATATGCGCTGAAGCTCGGCACGGCGGCNNCTGCGGCAGGCGGTGCAACCGCCTTTTCAGATGGACTGGCTACCGCCCGGAAAATCGGCGAACTGCTGGCTCAGCTGGGTTGAACAAAAGTGCGAAGCTACGAAAGCTCCGCACTTTTTGCTTTCAGCAGTCATCGGGGATATAGAAAAATAAGGCTAAATTTTACGCAAGCTTTACACGACGGGATAGCGGATTTAACATTAAACGGGTATAATAAGTGTAATCAAAAGGTAATGTAAAATCATAAATCAGGATGTATAATCCCCGAAAGGAAAGAAAGTATGAACATTTTTTCCGTGTTATCGCTTATCGGAGGTCTGGCGCTTTTTCTTTACGGAATGAACGTTATGGGCGGCGGACTTGAAAAGCTTGCAGGAGGGCGGCTAGAGGCTTTCTTTGAAAAGATGACCTCAAATCCTATAAAAGCTGTGGCACTCGGCGCTGCCGCAACGGCTGTTATTCAGTCTTCCTCTGCAACGACGGTCATGGTGGTGGGCTTTGTTAATGCAGGGATTATGAAGCTTCACAGCGCTATAGGCATTATAATGGGCGCAAATATCGGAACGACTGTTACGGCGTGGATCTTGTCGCTGTCGGGTCTAAGCAGCGATAATGTGTTTATTCAGATGCTCAAGCCCTCATCGTTTGCTCCTGTTTTGGCTATAATAGGCGTTGCTATTATAATGTTTGTAAAGGACGGCAAAAAGAAAGATATTGCTTCAATATTGGTCGGCTTTGCTGTTTTGATGTTCGGAATGGATATGATGAGCGACTCAGTTGAGCCGCTGAAAGACGTTCCGGAATTTGCAAACATTCTGCTGCTCTTTAAAAATCCATTGCTCGGCGTTGCGGCAGGCGCTCTGCTCACTGCGATAATTCAGTCATCCTCGGCGTCGGTCGGCATATTGCAGGCACTTTCGTCTACTGGCGCGGTGACCTTCGGTTCGGCGCTGCCGATTATTCTCGGACAGAATATCGGCACCTGCGCGACAGCAATGCTTTCGTCGATCGGCGCAGGCAAAAACGCGAAAAGGGTAGCATTCGTTCATCTCTATTTCAACATTATCGGTACACTTCTGTTTCTGGTGACATTCTATTCTCTGAATGCAGTAGTTCACTTTTCGTTTGTTGACGGTGTTGTAGGCGGCGGTCAGATCGCCGCGGTCCACACGATATTCAATGTATCGACAACACTTGTTCTGCTGCCATTTACGCGTCAGCTTGAAAAGCTTGCGGCGTTCACCGTCAGAGATGACCGCAGCGAAAACAGCGAAAGTCTTGACGACGAGTTCAGGCTTCTTGATGAGAGGTTTTTGAACACACCGAGCTTTGCCGTCGAAAAATGCCGTAGCCTTGCCGTTAAGATGGGAAAGATCGCGTCGGCGAGCATAAACAGGGCTATAGAGATAGCAGTAGGAAAATACGATAAGCAAACGGCTGAGAGAATATCAGCGGACGAAAACGTTGCCGATATGTTTGAGGATAAGCTTGGGACATACCTTGTAAAGCTTTCCGGAAGGGATCTGAGTGAAAAAGACTCGCTGGCTGTTTCAACTCTTCTCCATGTTATCGGGGATTTCGAGAGGATTTCAGACCATGCCGTGAACATCTCTGAAACCGCGCTGGAAAAGTATACGAAAAAATCCGAGTTTACCAAAGCCGCAGAGATCGAGCTGACGACTATATGCTCCGCCGTATCGGAGATACTGGATATGTCGCTTAGGGCGTTTGAAAGCGGAGATCTGGATCTCGCACGTGAAATTGAACCGTTGGAGGAGGAGGTAGACCTGCTGCGCGGAAAGATCCGCAATCGGCATATAAGGCGCTTGCAGCGCGGCGAATGTACTATCGAAAATGGATTTATCCTCACCGACCTGCTGACTAATCTTGAAAGAGTCTCCGATCACTGCTCCAATATTGCCGTGTGCATGATCGAGGAGGACGTTCAGGCTTTCGACACCCACGAATATACCAGAGCTTTGAAAAGCTCCGGCAAGGCTTTCCAGAGCCGTGTTGATGAGTATGCAGATAAATACAGGCTTCCTGCCGAATAATGAGCAGCGTAACGCTGCACCTGTTGCCGCCTTGCCGAAAATAGGAATAGACGATACTGCGGCTTGACGGCGGGTCACACGAAGCAAAAGCATACGCATACAACGATGTTTCGGACGAACAATAAAAGACCAAACCGAATGAATTAATTTGGTTTGGTCTAAATTTATTTTATCCGCCGTCGCGTCGTCGCAAGCTTCATATCGTTTGTTTCCGTGCAGGCATTCCATGCAGGCACGAAAAGCGCACTCATTCCGCTGCTCCTCCTTTCAAATCAAACGCAAGCGTTTGATTTGGCTATGTTTGACTCGCCGCCGCTTCTATCTTTCTCACTAGCCTATATCATAAATAGGCGGCATCAGATGCAGCTTTAAGCTGCCCCCTCAGACTCCTCTTTCCTTTACTTCTTCCCCCTTATTGTTTTCGGACGTTCGAGGGTGAGATGGCATAGGCGTATTATCTTTTACGCTTCGATTTGGTTTACTGTCAGTTCAATCCGCCGTCGAGCTATCTTTCTCACTATCCTTATGTTCGGCAAGGCGGCTGTGGATGCAACGTTACGTTGCCTAGAAATTTACGGTGACCGTTGTTCCTTTGCCGACATTGCTTGTCATGTCGATCTCGGCACCTATGTCTTCGGCGGCGTGTTTTACGATGGAAAGTCCAAGTCCGGTTCCGCCGGTTTCTTTGGAGTGGCTCTTGTCCACACGGTAAAACCGCTCGAAAACTCTGCCCAGATGCTCCGCCGGGATACCGATGCCCGTGTCCGAAACGACAATCCTGTCGCGGGAAACGTTGACGGAAACGCTTCCGCCGTTGACATTGTACTTTACAGCGTTGTCACATAGATTGAATAAGATCTCACTTACTAAAGGCTTTACGCTGCAAACGATCGAACTTTCTCCTTCTATTTTTATGGAAACATTTTTTTTCTCTGCCGCCGAACCGAGCCGACCGCAGATTTCTTTGGCAAGCTCCAAAAGGTCAAATTCGGTTTTAGGAAGGGATTCTCCCTCGTCGAGCCGTGACAGCCTTATAATGTCGTCGATCAGAGAAACAAGTCTGCAAGCCTCAGAACGTATACTGCCCGCAAATAAAGTAAGGTCGGATTTTTTGACAAGCCCGTTTTCTATAAGCTCCGCACGCCCCGTTATGGTTTGTAGGGGAGTCTTAAGCTCGTGGGAAACGTTTGCGGTGAATTCGCGGCGTGCCCTTTCGGCGCTGAGATTTTCGGTTATATCAAAGATAAGGATTACAAATCCGGTCAGCTCATCGCAGTCTGAAATGCCGCTGACATTTATCTGATAGCTTTTGCCGCCCCGCTCCAGCCGAGCCTCTCCGCGATCATCGCGCTCGGCAGAGTCTATTGCACGGGAGATCTCGGTACTGCGCTCGGCCTGCGAAAAAGGCATACCCTCCTCAGCGTCCTGAACTTTCAGGAAGCTTTCGGCAGCGCGGTTAATGCTGAGGATTTTTCTGTCTGCGCTCAGAAGAATGAGTCCCTCATTCATGTTGGAGGTTATTGTTAAAAACTCAGCCTTTCGGCGCGCAAGCTCTTCCTTCTGGGCGGATATTCTGGTCTGCTGAAAAGCAATATGCCTTAGCAGCGGAGATATTTCATCATAAGACTCGTTTTCAAGTGGCTTGTCCAGATCAATGGAATTAAGCGGCTCGACGATTCGCTTTGAAAGGCGTGAGGCCAGTATAAACGAGATTATCACAGCAACAATACACACCACTGCGATGGGCTGTGATATACCTACAAGCAGCATCGGGACGGTCGCCTGACTTGCCGACACGCGCAAAACGCTTCCGTCTTTCAGAAGCTTGGCACAGTAAAAGGTCTTTTCTGTCAGAGTTGAGGAATAGCGCTCGCTTTCGCCGAAGCCTGTTTCAAATGCGGCCTTGACTTCCTCGCGTTCAAGATGATTTTCCATTTGAGAACTGTCGCTTTTACTGTCAAACAGTACCTCGCCGCTATTGCTTATCAGCGTCAGACGGCAGTTGTCCTCGTTCAGACGGTTCAGATAAGAAACGCCGCCGGTTTCAACGCCCGCGGCGGCAAGGTCGAGTTTGCCGCGAAGCTCGCTCTGACGAATGTTTGTAAAATAGTCATACAGAACGCCCATGGNNTACCAGTACGGCGGTCGCAGCAATACAGACAGCTTTGAAAATTCGCTTTGTCATTCGTCCTCAGCCTCCATGCGGTAACCCACGTTGCGAACCGTGACAAGCTTTGCGCCGTATTTCCCCAGCTTTTGACGCAGCGTTCTTATATGAACGTCAATGGTTCTTGTTTCGCCGACAAACTCTTCTCCCCATACCTGTCTGAATAGGCTGTCCCTTGAGAAAACCGTTCCTATATTGTGTAAAAACAGAGTCAGAAGCTCAAATTCCTTATAGGTCAGCTCGGTGCGCACTCCGTCAACAAAAACCGTGCGCCTCTCAAGGTTAACGTCAATTCCGCCGTATTTGATGTGTTCTCCGCCTAAATGGGAGCAGCGGCGCAGGACCGCTCTGATCCGAGAGACCATTTCCATCATACCGAACGGTTTAACAAGATAGTCGTCTGCGCCTGAGTCCAGACTTTGTATTTTATCGTATTCCATACCCTTTGCGGTCGCCATAATGATCGGGATCTTCTCGGTCGCAGGAGTTGCCCGAAGTTTTTTCAGTATTTCAACACCGTCGATATCAGGCAGCATAATATCAAGAATAATCAGATCGGGGCGGCTTTTTTCAAGAGCTTCAAAAAAATCCCTGCCGTTTGAAAAGCCTACCGACTCAAAACCTGTGCTTTTAAGCGTATATAACTCAATGTCCAAAATGCCTTTGTCGTCTTCAACGCACCAGATCATAGATCGTCACTCTCCTTTTATAATGTATTATACATAGGAATTGTTAAATTTAAAAGCTCCGTTATGGAAAATCTGTGTTAAATCTATTTTAAAGATTAATCAAACAACGAAAAAAACAGCTCGGCGCAATACCGGGCTGTTTTGATATTAAGTAATGATCCGTATTTCAAGCTGTAGATAAAATAACATTTCACATAACCTTCGTCTGAAGATTTTACATACGTTCTACCGCGTCGATCCCCAGAATATCAAAGTGCTTGAGCAAAAGCTTCTTTACCAGCAGGCAGAGTGATATCCAAGCCTGTTGCTTTTCGCTGTCCTCCTCACTGAGGATATGGTTGTCGTGATAGAATTTTGAAAACGCGACTGCCAGCTGATAAGCGTTTTCACAAATGTAGTTCGGTGCCCGTTCGGCAAGAGCCTTTTTGAAGGCTTCGCCCGTCTGGGCAATAGTAAGCATAAGCTCGCGCTCGGAATCTGTATATATCCTGCCAAGCTTTATCTCGCCGTTTTCGAGGTTCATTTTGCGAAGCACCGAGCAGATCCTTGTAACTGTATAGAGAAGATATGCGCCGGTCTTTCCCTCCGCCGACAGGAATTTGTCCAGATCAAAGCAATAGTCCTTGGCATAGTTGTTGATGAGATCTCCGAACTTGACCGAGGCGATAGCAAGCTTTTGGGCGCAATCCCGTACCTGCTCGTCAGACTCAAAGCCGTCTTTGGAAATGCGCTCGTAAGCTGAGTTGAATGCCGTGTCAAGAAGCATCGACAGCTGCATAACGCCTCCGCTGCGGGTCTTGTAGGGCTTTCCGTCACTTCCGTTCATAGTTCCGAAGCCTATATGCTCAAGAGAGGTTTCGGGACTTACGATCCCTGCCTTTTTGGCGCAGCGGAAGCACTGCTCAAAGTGGAGCGCCTGCCGCTTGTCGACCACATACCATACATAGTCCGGGTGAAAATCATGCTCACGCTGAATGAGCGTAGCAAGGTCGGTCGTATCATAGAGGATCGAGCCGTCAGTCTTTTTGATGATAACGGGCGGCATGGGCGCTTTGTCGCTTTCCTCGGCAACATCTACGATCATTGCACCGTTGCTCTCGTGCATAAGTCCCTTGCTTTCAAGAATGCCGAGAAGCTCGTCAATATATCTGTCGGCGTCGCTTTCGCCGTACCAGCAGTCGAAATCGACATTAAGCTTTGCGTAGCTCTTCTTTACGTCGCTGACAGAGGCGTTGACCAGCTCTTTCCACAGCGCATAGTAACCGGGGTTGTGGTTTTGCAGCTGAGCCGTTATCTCATGAGCCTTTTCCTTGAAGGCTCTGCCCTCGTCGGTATCTTCCTTTGATTTCTTGCTGGCAAGCGGATAGATCTCATTAAGTTCGTTAACGTCGAGTTGAGCGATAAAATCCTTATCTGGATCAAAGTCCTCGGCAAAGCACCGCCAATCCGGATGGCGTTCCATCATTTCCGCAATGACAAGACCCATTGGCATTCCCCAGTCGCCGAGGTGAACATCGCCGATGACCTTCATACCGCAGCTGCGGGCAAGCCGTTTGAGAGCCTCGCCTATAATAGCACTGCGGAGATGGCCGATGTGCAGGGGTTTTGCAACGTTAGGACCGCCGTAGTCGATGACTACCGTGCAGGGCTTTTCTGTCTGCGGTATTCCGCAATGCTCATCGGCGGCAATCTCAGCGCACACCGAGGTCAGGAAGCTGTCCGAGAGGGTGAGGTTGATAAATGCAGGCTTAACAGCTTCTGCTTTCACAAAAACGTCGATCTGAGAAAGCCTGTCCGCGACCTCCTGAGCTATAATGATAGGAGCCTTATGATAAAGCTTCGCTCCTCCGAATGCGCCGTTGCACTGAAACTGGCACATATCCGGCCTGTCTGAAACAGTGACTGTGCCGAGAGAACTTTCGTATCCGCAGTCGGCAAAAGCCTTTGAAACTATATCAGTAAGAACCGCGGTGATAGTATTCATAAAAAATCCGTCCTTTATTTTGAATAATGAGAATAATCATTGACATGAACATATAATAAACGCTATGCGTTTATTATACCATAAAAGCGTAAGCGTTATGGTATAATTGTCCGATCCGTCGGAAGCTGACCAAACGGTCAGCGAATCGACGAGGACATAAGACTATAATAGACGCTCTGCGTTTATTATACCATAGTTTTCCCTCAAAATCAAGCAAAACAGGCCCTTTGCACAAAAACGGCGTGAATTTGTTAACATATTAATTTATGTTGAAAAGATTTTAGCTGTTTTGAATATATTGCACCTCTTGATGTTAGTATTATTCTACAAAAATGAATATTGACTTTTGTGCAGGTTTAACATATAATGTGGGTGTAATCGAGAGAAAACAAGATCCGGTTACAATACAATTGAAAGGAAGATTTGTTATGTTGAAACAGGTACAGTTGAAATCCAAGGAGGACGTTGACAAGGTTGTCAAGTTTGCAATGCTTTATCCCTACAGCACAAGAGTAACATGCGGAAACGTTACTATCGACGCTTGCTCGGTACTCGGTCTGATGTCGCTCATCGGCAAGGATAATGTAAACCTTCTGTTTTCCGATCACAACGGCGAACAGCGCAACGAACAGCTGCTTAAGTGCCTCCGCAAGGCTAAGCTCGACTAAAGGCGAAAGGACAAAGCCTTGAAAAAGTCGGGAAGTTTATAGTATAAGAGATTATTGAATGTAAAACGCTCAATAATCTCTTTTTTTATTTCCAAAACGGCGAAAGCACTTGAAAAAAGAGCGGATTTGTGTTAAAATATAAGGTAATATTCTTGTATGATAAGTGCAAGCTTACACGCAAGCAAAAGCACAAGGGGGAGAACCATCTGATGATGAAGAAATGGGTTATCGGCAAAACAGACAGTGAGCTGGCGGCACAGCTTGCGCAAAAATGTGATCTGTCGCCGCTTTGTCTGAAAATACTGATTTCCCGGGGGCTCGATACTCTTGACAGGCTTTCGGATTTTTTCACAGGGGTCAGGCTTGAAGACCCTTTTGACATAAAAGATATGCGCGCGGCTGCGGACACAGTCAACAAAGCGATAGAGGGATCTGACAGGATCTGTGTTTACGGCGACTATGATTGTGACGGCGTTACGGCGACAGCGCTTCTTTACAGCTACCTTGAATGCAGCGGCGCAGATGTTATGTATTATATTCCCGAGCGTGCGGAAGGCTACGGTTTGAATGCCGATGCAATAAGAAGGCTGGCCGATCAGGGGGTCAAGCTTATCATAACAGTCGATAACGGGATCTCGGCGGTATCCGAAGCGGAGCTAATTGCCGAGCTGGGAATGGAGCTTGTCATTACCGACCATCACCGCCCGCCGGAGGTTCTGCCAAGGGCTGCTGCGGTCGTCGATCCGCACAGGTCAGATTGTGCGTCGCTGTTCAAGGACCTGGCAGGGGTAGGAGTAGCTCTCAAGCTTTGTGCCGCACTCGACGGCGGAAGCTACGACGCTGTTTTAGAGCAGTATGCAGATATTGCGGCTGTCGGGACCATCGCTGATGTTGTGCCGCTTAATGGGGAAAACCGCACGATAGCGGCTCTCGGGCTGAGGCTTTTGAAAAATACCGAAAACCGCGGACTTATAAGACTTACGGAAAAGACAGGGGTCAACCCCGAAACTGCAACATCTACCGATCTGTCGTTTACACTCGCACCGCGTATAAACGCAGCGGGAAGGTTCGGTTCCCCGATAACAGCCCTGAACTTGCTTCTTACGGAGGACGATTACGAGGCGGAAAACCTTGCTTCTGAGCTTTGTGATCTGAACAGTCGGCGCAGAAGCTGTGAATTGCAGATTGCTGAGGATATAAGAGAAAAAATAGATCGTGATCGGAAGCTTCTCGATCAAAAGGTTATAATATTGGACGGAGCAGGCTGGCACGCCGGGGTTATCGGAATAGTTGCCGCTAAAATATCAGAAGCTTACGGAAAGCCCTGCATTCTGCTTTCGGTCGATGAAAGCGGCGAGGCCAGGGGAAGTGCCAGAAGCGTTGCCGGATTCAGTATATTCAAGTGTCTGTTTGCCTGCGCCGATCTGCTTGAGCATTTCGGCGGCCACGAGCGGGCGGGCGGACTTACGCTCATGGCGGAGAATATAGGCGAGTTCAGAAAAAAGGTTGCCGAATATGCGGACAGCTTGGAGAATATGCCGTTTTTCGAGCTGCACGCAGACAAGCTGCTGACCAGAGAGGATCTGACGGTCGGACAGATAGAGTCACTGTCGGTTCTCGAGCCTTTCGGAGAGGGAAACCCAGTGCCGGTGTTTGCGGTGATCGGAGCCAAGGTGCAAAATGTCATACCGCTTTCGCAGGGCAAGCATACCCGCCTTGATGTAAGCTATGAAAGCACCGTGCTTAAGGCTTTGTGCTTCGGCAGATCGCCGCAGTCGCTTGGAGTCTGCATCGGCGATACGGTGGATATGCTTGTAACGGTAGGCGTTTCGGAATATAACGGAAGAAAGTCGATAGAGCTTAAAATAAAAGATATAAGACTCAGCGGTATCAAGCAAACACAGGCTCTTTCCGCAATGAGATATTATGAAAGCTTTTCTCGCGGTGAAAGGGTAGCAGAGAACATCTCGGCACTTATGCGGCCGGTCAGAAGCGATATGCTGAGCGCCTATCGCGCATTGAATGTTCATAAGTCGATGCCGCTTGAAATGCTGGGGTGCAGAATGTTCTTGCAGGGAATAAACTTTGCAAAGACAAGAATCTGTGCAGAGGCTTTTTGTCAGACCGGTCTTGCAAAGCTGTGCGACGGCGGAAGGACGCTGACGCTTTTACCGACGGCAGGAAAGGTTTGTCTCGGCGATGCGCCGATAATGAAGAATATAGGATACACTGATACATAAAGGCAACACCGCACAATCAGCGCGCCACGCGCTTTGTCGGCGTTTGCTTGCATATTTTCCTCCATCTTGCACAAATTTCGCTTGACAGGCGTCAGCCTGCCTGCGCTTATTTTATACCAATCTGACGAAAAATCTGACGGCGCAATCGCTCGACAATAATTATGCGGTGTTACCTAACAGTAAACTGATTTGGAGGAAAGAAGATGGAAGAATACCTGATTACTACCGACCGGCTTACAAAGCAGTTCGGTAAGCATAAGGCTGTTAACGAAGTCAGTATGCACATAAGAAAAGGCTCGGTCTATGGCTTTATAGGCAAAAACGGTGCGGGAAAAACCACATTTATGAAGATCATATGCGGTCTTGCCAACAAAACGAGCGGCAGCATAACGGCATTCGGCGAAACCGACGCCAATTCCGCAAATTACCGCAAAAAGATCGGATGTCTTATCGAAGCGCCCGGCATTTTTACCGATATGACAGCCTTTCAGAACGTCAAAGCCAAGTGCCTTGCGGCAGGAGTTTATTCAAAGGAATATGTTGACGGACTTCTGGCGCTTGTGGGTCTTGCAGATGTCGGAAAGAAAAAAGCCAAAAACTTTTCGCTCGGAATGCGCCAGAGGCTGGGCATAGCCCTTGCGCTTGTCGGCGATCCCGAGATGCTTGTTCTCGACGAGCCGATAAACGGACTTGATCCGCAGGGTATAGTGGAGGTCAGAGAAATAATACATAAGCTCGCGACCGAAAGGAAGATCACGATCCTCATTTCAAGCCACATTCTCGATGAGCTTTCCCGTATCGCCACAGACTACGGCATCATCAATAACGGCGTTCTTATCAAGGAAATGACGGCTGAGGAGCTTCAGAATGCTTGCAGTGAGAGCCTTAACATCACTGTGGACGATCTTGAAGCTGCGAAAAGGGTTCTGGGCGAGATGGGAATAACAAGCTATCGTCTTATCGGCGAGAACACTCTTGCCCTTTCGGAAAGGATCGACGAAAGCGCGTCTATTAACTCGGAACTGGTAAGAGCCGGGGTTATGGTTTCTGAGCTGTCAAAGCGCGGCGAGGCTCTGGAGGATTATTACATCAGACTGACGGGAGGTGTGGCAAATGATTAATCTTATACGCATGGATCTGTACCGTATGGTCAGAATGAAAAGCATTTATATCACATTCATAATCTATTCATTCATTATGGCTATGATGACCAGTGTCATGTCTTTCTCGCTGTCTTTTGAAAGTGAAAGCTCTCACGTTCCCACGGTTGCTGAAGTACAGGAAGCGGGCATGGTACAGCTGCTGATGGGACTGTTTATGTTTATTTTTGCAGCAACATTTCTTATGAGCGACGTTGCCGGCGGGGGATTTGTCAAGAGCTATCTCGGTCAGGTAAAGCATAGGTTTTACCGTATTATTTCTAAGTTTGTCTGCCTGTGCATCTATATCGTAGGTTTCTTTGCGGCATCAACGATTGTGCAGACCGTTATGTGCGGACTTTTCCTAGATCGTGTCGAGATCGGGGATATCGGCGATTATGTGGTCTTGCTGGGCAGGATATTCGTTATGTATCTTGCGCTGATGTGCGTTATCTTATTTGCATCGGCGTTTGTAAAAGGCTTGGTTTGGCCTGTAATAGTTGCGGTTTTACTCGGTATGCAATTTCCGGAAGTAATTACAATGCTTATAGATCTTCTTTTAAAATGGGCGAAAATTGACTTCTCGGTTACAAAATACGAGCTTGCCCATTACATACCTAACTTACAGCTCGGAAGCTCGCAGCTTGTTCTAAGTGATAATACTACTACAGATGTAAGCTTTGTTATGATACTTGCGGTCTGCTATATCGTCATATTCACCGTAGCTTCTTGTATTGTATACGAAAAACGGGATATTGTCTGATCTGAAAAGATAAATAAAAATTAAAGCGGGAAGCCTGATGTAAGCTTCCCGCTTTTGTTTTATTGCTCGCTGATGCCGCCAAGCTCCCTGCCTGCTGCATCAAGAGCCGCCGCTATGACTTTATCCATATCATAGTATTTGTATTCGCCGAGGCGACCGCCGAAAATAGTTTTGCTTTCACCGTCAGCCAGCTGTTTGTATCTGAGATAAAGCGAGCTGTTCCTTTCGTTGTTTACAGGATAATACGGCTCATCTCCGGGCTGCCATTCGGCGGAGTATTCCTTTGAGATGACCGTTGTCGGCTGCGTTCCGAACTCAAAAAACTTGTGTTCGATTATGCGCGTGTAGGGATGCTCCTTGTCGGTGTAGTTGACGACCGCATTGCCCTGGAAGTTCGGCGTGTCCAGTTCCTCGGTTTCAAACCTGACGCTTCGGTATTCAAGATTACCGAGAGTGTAGCCGAAGTATGCGTCGATAGCGCCTGTGTAAACCACTCTGTCCGCCAAAGCGTCGAAACGCTGCTTGTCATCAAGATAGTCGGTGTTTAGCATAATATCCGCACCGTCAAGCATTTTTTCGATGATCTGTGTGTAGCCGCCAATGGGTATGCCTTGGAAGCTGTCGTTGAAATAGTTGTTGTCGTAGGTGAATCTTACGGGCAGACGCCTTATGATAAACGCCGGAAGCTCGGTGCAGGGGCGGCCCCACTGCTTCTCGGTGTAGTCTTTAACGAGTTTTTCGTAAATATCCCTGCCGACCAGCGAGATAGCCTGCTCTTCAAGGTTTTTCGGCTCTCCGGATATTTCGCTCCGCTGTTTTTCTATGATCGCATGAGCCTCGTCGGGAGTGACTATATCCCACATCTTTGAAAATGTGTTCATATTGAACGGAAGATTGTAAAGCTCGTTCTTATAGCGGGCAACAGGCGAGTTGGTGTATCTGTTGAACTCTGCGAATCGGCGGATATAATCCCAGACAAACTTGTTGCTCGTATGGAAAATATGCGCGCCGTAAACATGAACGTTAATACCGCTGACGTTCTCGGTATAGATGTTTCCGGCAACGTGCGCACGTTTGTCCAGACAAAGGCAGGTCTTGCCTTTTTTCATTGCTTCGTATGCAAACACCGCGCCGTAAAGCCCTGTGCCGACGATGAGGTAATCGTAATGATCTTTCAATTTACCGTCCTCCGTATTTATGTGTTTTATTTTTTCTGCTTTTTGACCGAAAATCCGAAACTGCCCAGACATTCTCCCAAAGCAAAATATTGTCCGTGTGCATAAGCTATCAGCCCGGATCTTTCAAGGGCAAGCCTTCCGCGCTTGTCCAAAAGCTTCTCGTCAACGGCAACAGCTGAAATATCAGCGATGAACATATCATGTGAGCCGAGCCTGACGATCTCTCTGACCTTGCATTCGAGCGACAAAGGAGACTCGGCGATCATCGGTGCGCTTACAGTGCTTGCCGCTTCGGCTGTCAGCCCCGCCGCCTTGAGCTTGTCGCAGTCACGCCCCGAGCGGACGCCGCACAGGTCAACGGCTCTGACCATTTTTTCAGTCGGCAGATTTATCACAAACTCGCCGCTTTGTTTTATGATCTCATAGGAATACCGCTCCGGCCGCAGTGAGATATACGTCATAGGTCNNGTAAGAGCGTTGGGCATATCCAAGCTCCCGCAGGTCACTATCGTCGGCGGAACAGGCGCAGTCTGTACAGAGCCTTTCCAGAATATCTTGCCCATTATTTCTTTTTCTCCGTCCGGCTTTCATACGAAAAGCCATTGATTTTTTTAAACAGCTCGTTGTAGTCGTCATACATATACTGCACTTGGTTTTCCAAAAAGTAGTAGTGAGATATGTATGGAACAAGCAGGCAGAGAAGCAAGACCGACAGTGCCACGAAGCCTATGTTGGCAGTCACCGCCGCAGCAATTATCATAATGATTGTTCCGAGCGCAAAAAGAACCGTAACTATCAGATGAACAAGTCTTTCATGCTGAAAAAACTCGATCTGTTTTTCGTGGTATCTGAGCAGGAGCTTCAGATCGCAGCCCGAGCCGAGCAGCTCGCGAAACCGCCGCCTGTATTCTGTTAGATATTTTTTCATTGTTATCCTCACTAAATGTCGATCAGCTCAGCCTGCTCGATTTGCAGACCCTTATCGCGCTTGATATACTTGTCGGGATTTTTTCTGACATCGGCCTCAAGCCATTTTAATGCCGCGGTTTCGGCCGCTCCCGTAACTGCCTTGTTGACCCGTTTGAAGTTTTTGACATACTTTTTGCCGCGTTTCTTTTTGCCGGTCGGCAGCAGCAGAGCGATCAGCGCCGAGNNTTTGCCGCAAGATACTTTGTTCCGTCCAGTAGATACATAGCGCCATCGCGCTCATTTTCGGATAATTTCATAAAGTCGCCCCGTTTCCGATTAAGATTACGCTTTAATTATACAACATCGGGAAGAAAATTGCAATAGCAAAAAAAGAACGGCCCAACAGACCGTTCTTTCTTTGAGGTGATATCAATTGAGATTATATTCAGTATATTCGCCTGTTCCCGTGTTTAACATAATTCCTTCGCCGCTTATCATATTGACGTACAGGAATTGCTCAGCCAAGCTCTGACCGTCGTTGTAGTGATTCATGTTCAGAACGGCAGAGGGATCGGGGCCTAATCTTATTCTCCAATAGGGAGCAAGCTTGACGTTGGAGGATTGGGAGGGGGAGTTTGGGTCAGTGGTGTAGGATAGCACAACCGTTATCTCAATGATATCACTTTCGATTAAGTTTACTTTGTCGAGAATCGTTGACAGAGTGATCGGATCTTTTACAGGCTCGCCTGATGAAATTTTGCTGATTCCTTCTGTTCTGCCCGATACGCTGTATATTTCGCCTTCGGAATCTACCCTGACTGTGATTGATGCCGAGAACGTTCTGATTGGTGCTCCGTTATAGGCAAGAACACTGTAAAACGACATATCGTCTATCCTCGTTCCGTTGATCTCAACCGCATAAGATATATCGTAGCTGTATGCATTTGGTGAGTCGCTATATAACGTATGAACATCAATCTGAACCGGAACAAAGCTTACTATAGAGGAATCGTCAAGCGGAAGAAAATCGTGTCGGTCTGTCAGAGCATTGATAAAGCCGTTTGCCGTTTCGAGTGCCTCTTCGGGAGAACAGGAGCCGCCCGCGTTTGTCGGTATATCGGCAGCATCGGTGATGTATTGGAGATCGTCGTTTTCACCAAGGCTTTCGCCGTTTGGCATAAAACGGTAAACGTTTGTGCTGCTGTAGTCGCCGGTATTTGCATAGTTTACGTTCTCGACCATCAGATTAAAGACTCCGTTGCTGTATACTGCGACCGAGTATCTGCCTTTTTCGCTGTCATTAAAGCTCATATCGGCTCCATTGGCGAAGTCGTTCTGCTCACTTGCGTCGTTACCTACGTCCTTTCCGGTAAATGCGGAAGCTATGTCTTTTCCAAGGGCGTAGCATTCCTCTTTGTCAAGCTCGTTTCCGGAGAGCGAGTAAGTGTATAGCCCTATCGGCAGAGTGATCGGACAGTGTGTTCCAAACTTATCGTAGTTGTCCTTGATGTCGTTTTTGAGCAATTCAAAGCTCTCTGAGTATTCCTGCTTGGAGCCGGGCAGGGATAGGATGGATCCGCCGCCGATAAACATTACCGCCGCACAAACGGCAACAAGTATTACCGCTGCTGAAAACGCAAATGAAGGGAATTTGCTTTTTATATACGCTTTGCTTTTGTTCGTTGATGTAATCTCTATGTTTGTTTCAGTCGGGTATTCACCCGTCAGCTCTTCGAGTGGGATCTCTCTGAGCATCTGTGAGATCCTTCTCATAAAATGATACCTCCTTTTAACAGTTTCGCTTTGAGTCTTTTCTTTCCGCGAAGCAGAATGTTTTCTACTTTTTTGGGATTAAGCCCGTACATATCGGCAATATCTTTAACTGCACAGCTGTAGTAGTAGCGCGCGATAAATATATTGCGGTCGGGCTGCTTCATAGAGGAGACGCACTTAGCGATGATCTTTTTGTTCGTTTCGGCTGCGATCATGTCCGTAAAGTCAACCTCAAAGCCTATGTCGTCCTCATATTCGGAAATATATGCTGCTCTTTTTCGGCTTCTGAGCTTGTCAATCGTACTGTTGCGCGCTATCGCCGATATGTAAGCTTTCAGGCTGTTTCCGGATATGTCGATCTGCTTTCGGCTGCGCCATAGCTTGAAAAAGGTGTCACTCACGACTTCCTCACAGTCTTCAGGACTGCTGAGCATCTTGTGAGCTATCGCAAATACGCCTTCGCGGTAGCATTCGATAGCCTTTTCAAGACCGCTCTTGTCGTCCGCTTGCAAACATCGGATTATTGTTTCATCGTTTATTGCAATCACCTCCGAAAACCGGTTTCACTCTTATATACGAGAGAGGATCAAAAATCACTCACACTTTCAATGAAAATTATAAAATATTTCTTCTGATTAGTAAAGTCTTTCGGACAAATTATCGGAAGACAGTGAAAAAACTGTGTGAAAGCTATTGAAAATGGGAGAGAAAAGTGATATAATTATTATGAGAAAATGCCGAAAGGCTTTGAATGTTCGACTGATTATCTGACGAAAGGCAGGGATTGCCGTGGAGAGAAAAAGACTGAGTATTGCTGTTGCGTATTCGGGTATCAATTCCGAATATCAGGATAAAATTCTGCGCGGTATTCTCGATCAGGCGCGGCTGGACAACTACAATCTTGCATTTTTCGCCGCACTGTGCTCTGCCGATGCAGGCCGTGAAAACGGTGAAAACAAGATCTTCGATCTTATCAACTTTGAATTGTTCGACGCCTTTATAGTTCTTTCAAACACCATATCGGAGCAGGAAACTCTGGATAAGCTGATATCAAGGGCGCACAGCGCCGGGGTTCCGGTGATATCCGTAGACAGAAGCATAAGCGGATGCAGCAGCATCCATATAAATTACAGCGACGGTCTGGGTGAGCTTATGGATCACCTGATAACAGTTCACGGCTGCACCGAGATCAACTATATAGGCGCTTATGAATATGATTGGGACGCAGATGCGCGTTTTGTGGCATACCGCAAGGCGCTTCGCAGGCACAGTATCCCGTTTGACAAAAGCCGTGTGTGCTTTGCCGATTATGACGAGTATAAGGCAGTTACGATGGTCCGACGGCTTCTTTCCGAGGGCGGAAAGCTTCCGCAGGCGTTTGTCTGCGGAAGCGACAGCTGCGCCGTTGCGGTCTGTGACGAGCTTGTAAGACAGGGCTACAGCGTTCCCAAGGACGTTATAGTTACAGGCTTTGACGGCATACGCTATGCGGCAGGGCATTTTCCCTCTCTGACGACCGTTGAGGTCGGATATGTCAGTGCGGGCGAGAGCACAGTCAAGATCATTCCGAAGGTTTTGAAGCTCGGCAAGGGCGATGTTATTCATGCGCAGATCAAAAACACATTCAAGGCCGGGGAAAGCTGCGGCTGTGTTGACAGTGACACTACCCATTCTGCCCACAATGAGCTGCTCAAGGAGCTTAATTCGGAGAACGACCGCTACCAGAGCGTTACAAAGCGGATCATCAGTATGAGCGAGGATCTGGCTCATGTAAACAGCTTCGAGTCGGCATTCCGCAAGCTTGTCTATTACATCGAGGATATCTATGCCGACAGATTTTATCTCTGCCTCAACTCTCATTTTGAGGACGATGAGGAGAGCAGACCCAAATGCGATTTTTCTGCCTTTTCAGATACCATTGACTGCCGTATCTCCCGCGAGCATAAGGAATATAAGCCGAGATTTACGTTTAACAAGAAAGAAGTGCTTCCCGCATTTTTCAAAGACGGAGTTTTTCCGAACACCTTCTTTATAACGCCGCTGCTTTTTCATAACAGAAATTACGGCTATATTGCAATCAGCTGTGACGGCTATATCGGCAACAATATCCTTTTCAATACATGGAAAATGAATATCAGCACTGAGCTGGAGAATATCCGTGTGCGCTCTAAGCTGACTGAGTATTCAAACACCCTTGAAAGAATGTATATCCGCGATCCGCTGACAAACCTGCTCAACAGGCGTGGGCTGCTTACAAAGGCGTATGAGATGTTTGAGATAGCTAAATCGCGCGGTAAAAAGGTATTCGTTCTGGCGGCAGACCTTGACGACCTGAAGATCATCAATGATAAATTCGGGCACCATGAGGGCGACAATGCGATAATACAGGTCGGAAATGCGCTCAGCCGAGCCGTTAAGCACAGAGAGCTTTGCGGCCGCTTCGGAGGCGATGAGTTTGAGGTTATGGCATTTAACTATTCAGAGGAGCTTGCCGAGAGATATATCAAGTCGGTTGCCGATATGCTGATCGGCTATAATGCGGTAAGTGAAAAACCGTATAACATCCGCGCTAGCTGCGGCTATGTCGTTGATGTCCCGAGAGAGGAGGACACTCTTGAGGATTTCATCAAGCGAGCCGATACGGATATGTATGAAAACAAACACTTCAGAAAAAAACAGACGCTCAAGAATGAAAATAAGAAAGGTTGAGATAATTTATGAAATATGTTGTTATGCTTTGCGACGGTATGGCAGATCTGCCTATCGCGGAGCTTGAAAACAAGACACCTATGGAGGCGGCGGTCAAGCCGAATATGGACAGACTTGCAAAGCGCGCAAGAGTCGGACTGGTAAAGACGGTCGATGACGGCATGAAGCCCGGAAGCGACGTTGCAAATCTTTCGGTGCTGGGCTATGACCCCAAGATCTATTACAGCGGCCGTTCTCCGCTGGAGGCCGGCTCGATCGGCATTGATATGAAGGATACAGACGTTTCATTCCGATGCAACCTTGTAACTCTCTCGGACGAGCCTAGATTTGAGGATAAAACTATGGTGGATTACTGCTCCGGAGATATTTCTACCGAGGAGGCGCGTGAGCTTGTCAAGACGTTAGCCGAGCATTTCAATTCCGAGGAATTTCAGCTGTATTCGGGAGTAAGCTACCGACACTGCCTTATATGGAACGGCGGCACTCTTGACGTCGGAACGCTGACCCCTCCCCACGACATAACGGGTCGGCCGATCAAGGAATACTACCCTAAGCACCCTAACGCGCAGAAGCTTTACGAAATGATGAAAGAAAGCTATGATATCTTAATAAATCACCCCGTGAATATCGCAAGAGTCAATGCGGGAAAGCGCCCGGCAACTTCTATGTGGTTCTGGGGAGAGGGCGTAAGAAAGCCGCTAACTGCGTTTGAGGAAAAATACGGCCTGAAGGGCTCTATGATCTCTGCGGTAGACCTTCTCAAGGGAATAGGAAAGTTCAGCGGAATGAATGTCGTGAACGTTGAGGGCGCAACGGGCTATATAGATACTAACTTCGAGGGCAAGGCTAAGGCGTGTATCGACGAACTGAAAAGCGGTCAGGACTTTGTATATATCCATGTCGAGGCGCCGGACGAGTGCGGCCACCGTCACGAGATCGAGAATAAGGTGCGCTCGATAGAGCTTATCGACGAGAAAATTCTCGGTCCTGTGATTTCTGAGCTGGAGAAGATGGGCGACTATAAAATTCTTGTCTGCCCCGACCATCCGACGCCGATCTCGCTGATGACACATACAAACGACCCTGTGCCGTTTATGATCTATCATAAAAACGGCGAAACCGAGGGGGTTGACTGCTTCTGCGAAAAGAGCGCAAGGGCGACAGGAGCATATGTAGCTAAGGGCTGCACTCTGATGGACGAGTTTTTGGCAAAGTGAATTAAATATTGCAAAGGAACGGCTTCGGCCGTTCTTTTTTGCTTTTGTGTAAAGTTCAGCAAAATAGTAAAAAAGCGCTTGACAATTACCCCTAGGGGGTATATAATAGTATCGTAAGCTGAAAAGGGGGAAAGATAACCTTGGAGGAAAACTGCTGCAAAAAGAAAAAAATGCGGACCGAGGACGAGAAAAAGAGCCTTATCAACCGCCTTAACCGCATCGAGGGTCAGGTCAGGGGAATACGCAATATGTTCGAGAACAACGCCTACTGCATCGATATCCTTACTCAGACGGCTGCTGCCTCGGCGGCTCTTGCGGCCTTTAGTAAGGAGCTGTTGGCAAACCATATCCGAACCTGCGTCGCGGAGGATATCCGCAAGGGCAATGATGAAACTATAGATGAGCTTTTGGCAACTCTGCAAAAGCTGATGAAGTAAAGAGGGATAGATTTGGTTCAGTATAATGTTACGGGAATGAGCTGCGCCGCCTGCTCGGCAAGGGTNNTAGAAGGCGGTCAAGGCTGTCGCAGGAGTGACCGATTGCTCTGTCAGCCTGTTGACAAACTCAATGGGGGTCGATGGCACTGCAGCGCCGGAAGCTATCATAAATGCTGTCGAGGCGGCGGGCTACGGCGCTTCTCTGAAGGGGGCAAAGGCAGAAACTGCTCGTGATGACTCCCTGACCGACCGCGAAACTCCTAAGATACGCGCAAGANNACTCGGCTTTCTGGCGGTTCTCATGTACTTTTCAATGGGAAGCATGATGTTCGGCGCACCGCTTCCGGGATTTTTTGAGGATAACTGCCTGGCGCAGGGAATCATTCAGATGCTGCTTGCCTCGGCGGTAATGGTCATCAATCAGAAGTTTTTTATAAACGGATTTAAGGGACTTTGGCGGCGCAGTCCGAATATGGATACGCTTGTCGCGCTCGGCTCGGCGGCATCGTTTGGCTACAGTGTGTATGCGCTTCTGGCTATGACCGTCAGCGACGAACCGATGAAGTATATGCATGAGCTTTACTTTGAGTCTGCCGCTATGATTTTGGCACTTATTACTGTCGGAAAAATGCTTGAGGCTCGTTCCAAGGGCAAAACCACCGACGCTCTGCGTTCGCTTCTGGAGCTTGCCCCCAAAACGGCATCTGTCCTGCGTGACGGAGAGGAGATAGTCATTTCTGCCGAGCAGGTGCAGACCGGCGATATTTTTGTAGTGCGGCCGGGCGAGAGCTTTGCTGTGGACGGCGTTGTGTTGGAGGGCAGCAGCTCGGTCGATGAGTCGGCGCTG
>DLOT01000042.1:0-9629 GCA_002479715.1 Ruminococcus sp. UBA7477
TCGGTCGATGAGTCGGCGCTGACGGGTGAGAGTATCCCGGCGGATAAGTCGGTCGGCGACAGTGTTACTGCGGCAACTCTAAATAAATCGGGATTTCTCAAGTGCAGGGCGACACGCGTCGGCGAGGATACGACCCTTTCGCAGATCATCAAAACGGTTTCCGAGGCAGCCGCAACAAAAGCTCCTATCGCGAAGCTGGCAGATAAGGTTTCGGGAGTGTTCGTTCCGACAGTAATAGCCATCGCGGCGCTGACCATCGCAGTCTGGATGCTGGTCGGTCAAAGCTTCGGTTATGCGTTGGCAAGAGGAATTTCCGTTCTGGTCATCAGCTGCCCGTGCGCACTGGGTCTTGCAACGCCCGTTGCTATAATGGTCGGCAGCGGAGTCGGTGCGAAAAACGGCATTCTTTTTAAAACAGCCGCTTCTCTTGAAGCTTTGGGTCAGACCGAAATTGTCGCACTTGACAAAACAGGTACGATAACAAAAGGTGAGCCGAGAGTTACGGATCTGGTCCCTTTCGGCGACGTGAGTGAACAGAAACTTCTGTCTCTTGCGTATTCGCTGGAGAAGATGAGCGAGCATCCTCTTGCCAAGGCGGTAGTCAGCCTGGCTGAGGAGAGAAAGCTTGTTTCGGAGAAGACAGAAGGCTTTAAAGCACTGTCCGGAAGCGGAGTCAGCGCATCTGTCGGAGGAGAAGAGCTGATCGGAGGAAGCCTGAAATTTATTTCCGGTGAGATAGCCGTTCCCAAGGAGGCTGAAACGGCTGCCGCGGCTCTTTCGGAGGAGGGAAAAACTCCGCTCCTTTTTGCACTCGGCGGCAGGCTTCTCGGTATCATAGCCGTTGCGGACGTTATAAAAGAAGACAGCGCCGAGGCTGTTGCAGAGATGAAGAAAATGGGGCTTCGCGTTGTTATGCTGACCGGTGACAATCAAAAGACNNTATCGGCATACAGGCGGGAGTCGATGAGGTTATTGCGGGCGTATTGCCTGACGGAAAGGCAAACGCGATCAATTCGCTCAGATCGGCAGGCAAGGTAGCAATGGTCGGCGACGGTAGAAACGATGCTCCCGCGCTGACAGCCGCCGATCTGGGACTTGCTATCGGCGCAGGGACCGATGTCGCTATTGACGCGGCGGACGTTGTTCTTATGAACAGCCGCCTGTCGGATGTTCCTGCGGCTGTAAGACTAAGCCGGGCAACTCTGAGAAACATCCGTGAGAACCTGTTCTGGGCGTTTATCTATAACATAATCGGAATACCTCTTGCCGCAGGCGTTTATATACATCTATTCGGCTGGGAGCTGAACCCTATGTTTGGCGCGGCGGCTATGAGCCTTTCAAGCTTTTGCGTTGTAACCAACGCGCTGAGGCTCAATTTTGTAAATATCCACGGCAAAAAAAACACTGAAAGGAGGCAAAAGGCTGTGAACAAAACCATGACGGTCGAGGGCATGATGTGTCCTCACTGCGAGGCGACAGTGAAAAAGACTCTTGAGGCAATAAGCGGCGTTGAAAGCGCGAAGCCTAGCTTTAAAACAGGCAAGGTCGAGATCGTGCTTTCCGCACCTGTTGCCGACGATGTCCTGAGATCCGCTGTTGAAAACGACGGATACAAGGTAACCGCTGTTGAATAGTGAAGAGGGTCGGAAGACTGTACGAAAGGGCTGTTGCGAAAAACGCGGCGGCTTTTTTCATTTTTCGCATACAGTGTCGGATATTCGTTAGAAAATCAAGACAAAAAAGACCCGCAGGACAGACATTTTTCCCGCGGGCCTTGCCGTAATAATATGCTGCTTTACTTACTGTATCTTTTCAACACCGAGAGTTACCTTCTCGCCATTGATGTCCCAATCCTTGACGAAGCCCGCAGTTTGTCCGAACACAAATTCGTCACAGAGAACGTCATGACCGATAACGGCCTGATTGTTCATAATGATCTGCTCCAGCTTATCGCTTCCGCTCGAATAAACGTTGATGCGGTCGCAAACGTCAAAGTCTGCTTCTTTGCGCATCTGCTGGATCTTGCTGATTATTTCTCTCACAAAGCCCTCCTCGATCAGCTCAGGGGTAAGGGTCGTGTCAAGAGCAACGGTCGTTTCACCCTCGGAAACGGAGTAGAAGCCGTCCTTTTGCTTGATGTCGATGAGCAGATCCTCAGCGGCAAGCTCGATCTCGCCGCTGGAGATGCCAAGCTTCAAAACGCCGTTATCGTCAAGCTCTTTCTTTGCGGCAGCGCCGTCGATCTGTGACAGCTGAGCTCTTATCTCGCCGAGATATTTGCCGAACTTCGGGCCGACCGTCTTGAGCTGCGGCTTGAAGCTGTAGGATATGAGCGACGAAACATCGTCCGTGAAAACAAGCTCCTTAACGTTCAGCTCGTCGCTGATGATCTCGCTAAAGTATTCGTCAAGCGCAACAGGCGATTTTACATACATCTTCGCGAGCGGCTGGCGGTTCTTTCTGTTAGATCCGTTTCTTGCCGCTCTGCCCAGAACGACGATCTCAAGGACCTCCTCCATCTCGGCTTCAAGTCTTTCGTCAATGAGCTTTTCATCAGCCTCCGGGAAGGAGCAGAGATGAACGGAAGCCGGTGCGTCCTTGTCAACACTGCAAACCAGATTGCGGTAGATGTCCTCCGCCATGAACGGTATCATGGGAGCGGCAGCCTTTACAGTGGTTACAAGCGCTGTATAAAGAGTCATGTAAGCGTTGATCTTAGACTGCGACAGCCCCTGAGTCCAATACCTTTCGCGGCTGCGGCGTACATACCAGTTGGAAAGCTCATCGACAAAGCTGTCAAGAGCCTTAGCCGCCTCGGGGATACGGTAATTGGCAAGGTTATCGTCTACAGCCTTGACCATTGAGTTCATCTTGGAAAGAAGCCACTTGTCCATAACCGAAAGGGCAGAATAGTCAAGAGTGTGCTTGGTCGGGTCAAAGCTGTCTATATTCGCGTACAGGACATAGAAAGCATATGTGTTCCAAAGAGTTCCCATAAACTTGCGCTGACCTTCAATGACCGCCTTGTCGTGGAAACGGTTCGGCAGCCACGGCGCGGAGTTGGTATAGAAGTACCAGCGGATAGCGTCAGCACCAAACTTTTTCAGCGCCTCAAACGGGTCTACAGCGTTGCCCTTGGATTTGGACATCTTCTGTCCGTTCTCATCAAGAACAAGTCCGAGAACAATTACGTTCTTGTAAGGCGCTTTGTCGAACAGGAGGGTCGATATAGCAAGCAGTGAATAGAACCAGCCTCTTGTCTGGTCAACGGCTTCTGAGATGAAGTCGGCAGGGAACTGCTGCTCGAACAGCTCTTTGTTTTCAAAGGGGTAATGGTGCTGTGCGAACGGCATCGAGCCGGAGTCGAACCAGCAGTCTATTACCTCCGGGACGCGCTTCATCTGCTTGCCGCACTTTTCGCACTTTATAGTTACAGCGTCGATATACGGTCTGTGCAGCTCAATGTCGTCAGGACAGTTATCGCTCAGGGATTTCAGCTCCTCGATAGAGCCGACGGCGTGTCTGTGACCGCACTCACACTCCCAGATATTAAGCGGAGTGCCCCAATAGCGGTTTCTCGACAGACCCCAGTCCTGAACGTTTTTCAGCCAGTCGCCGAAGCGGCCTGTGCCTATGCTTTCGGGGATCCAGTTAATTGTATTGTTGTTGGCGATAAGTCTGTCGCGAACGTCTGTCATCTTGATAAACCAGCTGTTGCGCGCATAATAGATCAGCGGAGAGCCGCAGCGCCAGCAGTGTGGGTAGTCATGCTCGAACTTGGGCGCGTCAAAAAGCTTGCCCTGTCTGTCAAGGTCTGTCAGAACGTCCTTGTCGGCGTCCTTTACGAACTTACCCGCATATGGCGTTTCGGCGGTCATATTGCCCTTTTCGTCCACAAACTGAACGAACGGGAGATCGTACTTTCTGCCGACCTTTGCGTCATCCTCACCGAAAGCAGGCGCAATATGAACTATTCCGGTACCGTCGCTCATCGTAACATAAGAGTCGCATACCACATAGAAGCCCTTCTTGTTCTGCTTGGCTGCACATTCTCCCGTGCAGTCATACAAAGGCTCATATTCTTTTCTTTCAAGATCGGTTCCGATATAGCTCTCCAGTATCTCGTATGCGGGTGTATCCTCAGTGCCGAGCTTTCCTAAAACTGTATCAAGAAGAGCCTTAGCTAAGATATAGGTGTATTCGTCGGCAGCCTTGACCTTGCAGTATTCCTCATCGGGGTTCACACACAGTGCGACGTTCGAGGGCAGTGTCCAGGGCGTTGTCGTCCATGCGAGAAAATAAGCGTCCTCGCCGACGATCTTGAAGCGTACTACAGCCGAGCGCTCCTTAACTGCTTTGTAGCCCTGAGCGACCTCGTGTGACGAAAGCGGAGTTCCGCAGCGGGGGCAGTAGGGAACTATCTTGAAGCCTTTATAGAGCAGTCCCTTCTCCCATATCTGTTTCAGCGCCCACCATTCCGACTCGATGTAGTCGTTGTGATAGGTAACATACGGGTCGTTCATATCCGCCCAGAAGCCGACAGTTCCTGAGAAGTCCTCCCACATACCTTTGTATTTCCAGACGCTTTCCTTGCATCTGTCGATAAAAGGCTCAAGACCGTACTGCTCGATCTGTTCCTTGCCGTCAAGACCCAGCGCCTTTTCGACCTCCAGCTCGACCGGCAGACCATGAGTGTCCCAGCCTGCCTTTCTGGGAACCATATATCCCTTCATGGTGCGGTATCTCGGGATCATATCCTTGATAACACGGGTCAGAACATGACCGATATGCGGCTTTCCGTTTGCAGTCGGAGGGCCGTCATAGAAAACATAGGGCGCTGCACCCTTGCGCTCCTCGATGCTTTTTTCAAAGATCCCGTTTTCCTTCCAGAATTTCAGGACCTCCTTCTCGCGGTCAACGAAGTTGAGGTCTTTATCGACCTTGTGATACATATAAATCACCGTTCCTTAATAAATTTTCAAAAAAATAAGAGCGCTTGCCGAAAAAAGGACAAACCTCCACCACCTTATTTCGCATACGGAGCTGAACGCCCGATATGTTATCCCGTAACGGAGGACACCGCCGCCGCCTACTTGCAAATGCTTTCGGGACGGGGCTACAAAGTGATGTTCGCACTGTGCCTGATCGCAGCGCCTTTCACCTGTCGGCGCCTCTCTGAAAAGCTTTCGGCACAGCCTACTGTCTTTGTCGCAGCCTTTGCTCTATTAACTCAGGTTATATTTTACCACCATTTCACCCGCTTGTCAAGCGGCGACAGAAGCTTTTTGCGACTTTTTTCTAAAACTGTTGTAAAACGCGGCGGTTTGTGGTATCATTATAATGACAAATTCTGAAAGGCGGAGCTTTGATGATAAAAAATATCATTTTCGACGTAGGCATGGTGCTTGTGGATTTTCGCTATATGGAATATTCGGCGGAGCTTGGATTTTCGCCCGATGAGGTCAAGGCTGTCTGCGGCGCGATGATAAATACCCCCGAGTGGGAGATGCTCGACAAAGGTATGATAACCCAATCGCAGGCAAAGGATAGGTTTATTGACCGTGATCCCGAACTGAAGCCGCTTATCGAGCGCTTCTGGAAGGATCTGACCGAGATAGTGCGGCCGTTTCCCCGATCAAAAGAGTGGCTGCGCTCGCTGAAGGAGCGCGGATATAATATCTATCTGCTCACAAACTACCCTGAGGAGATGTTTGCGCTTCACAGCAAGACCCAGTTTGATTTTTTAGACTATGTTGACGGGATGGTCGTTTCTTCTCACGTTAAGCTTACCAAGCCTGACAGGCGCATCTATGAGTGTCTGATGAAAAAATATTCACTAAAGCCCGGCGAATGCGTTTTTCTTGACGACCGCCCCGACAACATCAAGGCTGCCGAGCTTCTGGGTATCAGGGCGATACTCGTTACCGGGCAGAGCAAGGCAATAGACGATCTCGGCAGGCTTCTTGCCGAATTGAATACGGAGGAATAATGATGAAAAAAACAGTTCTGAACGCAGCGGCATTTTCTGCCGCCTCAGCCGCAGGCTACAAGCTTTGCAAGATCAAAGCCCATGCATGGAAAAGCGATACTCACTCATTCATTGCCCAAAGCGCACTTGAGATCTTGAAAAATGACGGTAAAACGGAAGCGTATGATATGCTTTCGCTCCACGCTGCCGATCTGCTCAGGGGAGCGACCTGCCCGGACTACAAGGGCGATACCGACAAGGGCCACGGCTTCCACTATTACTGCGCACGTGATATGAGGGGTAATAAGCTTGAGCTGTCTGAAAGCGGCTATTATAAATCCGGCAAAAATATCACTGCCGGTCCTGCATTTTCGCGCAGCGCAAGAACCATCTTTGAAGATAACTATCAGGCAGCGCTGTCATTTTATGCGGGAGGAAACACCCATAAATTCGTTGAGTTTGCGGGAAGATGCGTTCATATGCTCTCGGATGTCTGCTGTCCGCCGCACACCTCGAATCTGACTCTGACATCTGTCTATGCGCGCAGGCACAAGCAGTTTGAGGATCATGCCAAGGGGATCTTTCACCGCTATTTCGCGAACAGCTGCGAGATAGAGATCTATGAGCGTTTTAAGTACGGGGACTTTGGCGGAGTGTTCAACGAGCTTGCGGTGAAATCCTCCGATCATTATGACAAAATCGTTTTTGCAAAGGATCCAGGCGAGCTTGACTGCGTTATTGAGGAGATGCTGATTACCGCACAGAAAAACTGCGCCGCTATGCTTGAAAGGCTTTGCCGCGACGCCGTTACAGGCAAGTGCATAATCTGCGGCGAGCATTACTGTATCAAAAACGCCAAGAGCGGCGGATATATCTGCACAGGCGGAAGGATCGGTCTGCAAACCTCGGAGAAGCCCGGGGCTGTCGCCGTGTTCTCGCTGGATGACGACGGCGTTTTCAACATTCGGCTGGACGGCGAAAGGCTCACGCTTATGAAAAGGCCCACAGGAGAGGACTTTTGCTTCGGGCTTAAGATCGGCAATNNTCGGGCTATTCTAGGGCTGTGACGGTCGCCAAGAGCGGCGAGCTTTGCACGGCTGTATACGATCCTGACAACCTTTCGCAGCACTGGGTAATAGAAACAGCTCACAGCATATGAAAAAAACAAGCGGCTTTGACGGAAACTCCGCCTAAAGCCGCATTTTGTTTGTTATTGATCTTTCAGCTTGTGCATAGCGTTGAGGAACATTATAGTCACCAGGATTATCAGCATAAAGAAAAATCCGAAGATCAGAAGGGCGGTGCGCTTTTTTTCCGCCTTTTCATTATCACTGACCGAGCTTTCGTCGTTGATGACCCATGTCGTGAAGGTGTGGCTCGTTATCTCGCTGTCAAGAAGCTCGGAGATTATCCTGTGTCCCTCGGCGTTCGGGTGAATATCCATATTTCTGATATTGGTCGTTTCGTTTGCCTTTCCTGCTAAGGTAGCCGCAACGTCGCAAACGGTATATTTCAGGCTGCCTGCGTTATCCGTTATGACCTTGTTCATACTGCCCAGCGCATCGGCGCTTATTCTCTGCAACGCCTCTATCTGTTCAAAGCTCTCAAACGGATTGTATATAGTCTGAACTATTACAAGAGCCTCCGGATTTGCAGCTCGGATCTTTCCCATAAGCGTTTTGAAATTGCTCTCAAAGCCCGAGACCGCAGTGGGAACGCTTTCCGAAATGTTTTTTGCAAGCGCGATAAGCTGCATGGGATTCATCGAGGAAACAACCTCTTCAAATGATTCTGTCCCCTCGGGTATATCGACCTGTGACTCTATTGCGCTCCATAAAACGGCAAGAAGATCGTTTCCGCCTATCGAGATGATGATAGTGTCGCAGTTTTTTATGTGACTGTTAACGCTCTTGCTGCCGATCTGCGTGATAAGATCGGAGGTCGTCGCGCCCGAAACAGCGTCGTTGATATAGCTTTCGCCTGCCGTAAGACCGTATTTCTGCGCCAATGTGTTGGCATAGGAAGCGCACTCGTAGCAAGGCTCCTTTGATCGGTCGTGACCGTCAAGACCGTAGCCTGCGGCGATCGAGTCGCCCAGAACGGTCATCCTGAACGGCATATTCTGCGAGATCTCTTTCAGACCTGCGGCAGCGGCTTTCGGCAGAGCGACCGTTATCATTATTATCACAGCGGATAAAACCGCAAACATTTTTCTCATATGTTGATATCACCTCAGATACATTCTATCACATATATAAAAAAAATACAACACACTATTGTAAATTTTTCTGCATTCGGCTATAATGATATTTGAATACAGCAGATTAAGGATTGATTTTATGATTCTCAGCGTTGAAAACATATATAAATATTATAACGGCGAGCCGCTTTTGAAAGACGTGTGCTTTTCGGTCGAGGAGGGCGAAAGGATAGGCATCGTCGGTGTAAACGGCTGTGGCAAGTCGACCCTTCTCCGAATTGTTTCCGGAGAAGAGGACTTCGACAGGACTCCCGACGGCCGCGGAAGCGTTTCATTAGCAGGCGGAAAGCGCATCGGCGTATTGAAGCAGACCGGNNCTGCACGATAGCGGAGGAGATGCGAAAACCGTTTGAGAGCCTGATCGCGATCCGCGACAGAATGACTGCTCTTGAGCATTCCATGACCTCTCTTTCGGGAGCCGATCTGGAAACTGCCGGAGAAGAGTATTCGGAGCTGTCTGCATACTTTGAAGCGCGCGACGGTTATCGTATCGACGTCGCGATAAACACTGTTCTGGGCGGAATGGGCTTCGGCGGTGTTCCGACGGACAGGAAGATATCGTCGCTTAGCGGCGGCGAGAAAACGCGGTTGGCGCTTTCAAAGCTGCTGCTCGAAGCGCCGNNATTCTCGACGAGCCGACAAACCATCTCGACGCACAGACGGTCGTATGGCTTGAGGATTATCTAAAGGGCTATAAGGGCGCGGTCATGGTCGTTTCTCATGACAGATATTTTCTGGACAGGCTGGTCGGCATAATATTTGAGATCCGCAAGGGTGTCCTGACAGCTTATAAGGGCAACTATACTGCCTTTGCGGCGCAGAAGAAAATGAATATTGCACGTCAGAGCAAGGAATATGAGCAGCAGAAGAAGGAGATTGCCCGGCTGGAGCAGTTTGTTGCCGCGCACAAGGTCAGGGCGACAAGCGCCAAAGCCGCAAAGAACAAGCAGCACGCCATTGATCGTATGGAGCTTGTTGAAAAAACGGATGACAGCATAGCCCAGGCGCATATCCTGCTGGAGTATGATATCGTTCCGCCGAAAGAGCTGCTTTCGGTCGAGGGCTGTGAGCTGGCTGTTGGAAGCGGCGAAAAGCACAAGCTTCTGTGCCCCGAAGTTTCCTTCTCCATACGCAGAGGGGAGAAGGTCGCGTTTGTCGGCGCAAACGGTGCGGGAAAAACCTCGCTGCTGAGGCTACTCCAAGGTGTTTTGCCGCACGAGCGCGGCTTTGTAAAATGGGCGGCGAATGTCAAGATCGCTTATTTTGAGCAGGAACACGGCAATCTTCACCCGAGACTTTCGGCTTTTGAGGAGATAAGAAACAGATACCCGAATATGAGCGAGCTGATGGTAAGAAAAAGCCTTGCCGCCGTTTTGCTGACCGGCGAGGACGTTTTCAAGC
>DLOT01000042.1:9662-11175 GCA_002479715.1 Ruminococcus sp. UBA7477
CTTATTCTCGACGAGCCGACGAACCATCTGGATATCACCTCTATGGAGGCTCTTGAGGATGCTGTTTCGGCGTTCGACGGAACGGTCATAATGGTTTCGCACGACCGCTATCTGCTTTCTAAGCTCGCCACACGCATAATAGAGATAGAGGGAGGTGCGCTGGAAAGCTTTGACGGCGGATACGAGATGTATGCGGCTGTTAAGGCGCAAAGAGCCGAGGAGGAGCAGCGCCGCAGGCAGGCGGAAAAGGATGCCGTTCGGGCTGCGGCTGAGCAGAAAAGCTATCGCAGCAAAGCGCAGAGGGCGCAGGAGGCGCGCAGGCGGCAGATGCTTGCCGATGTCGAAAAGCAGATCGGAGAGCTGGAGGATCGTCTTGACAAACTCGAAAGGGAGCTTTCAGGTGGAGAGTATGCAGGGAATTTTGAAAAAGTTTCTGCCGTCTGCGCCGAGATGGAGAGCCTTAAGCTCGAGATAGACGAAAAAATGGAGCTTTGGGCGCAGCTTGGCGAATAAAAATGTTTTTCGGAGCTTTCGCCCTTGACAAAAGTGTCAGCTGATGCTATAATTATATGAAACACGCGAAATCGTTTACGAACATTTGAAAGAAAGGACGCGCATTTTTTCGTGCGAGGGTGACCGATCATGAACGACTTTTCTTATTCTATATTGAGCACCGAAACGGAGCTGCCATTTTATGTTGTCGGAATAGGCTTGATCGACAGGGAATACCATGTAAAAAGAGATGAAGGCTATCCTTATCATCAGATAATTTATACGACACGCGGCGAGGGAGTTTTGTATGTCGGCGGTCAGGAATATACCATAAAAGCCGGAATGGGCTACTATCTGCCGAAAAACGTTCCTCACGAGTATTACACCGAGCAGGAGGTATGGGAAAACCACTGGATTGTCTTTGACGGCTATGGGGTAGAGAAGATCCTGGAGCTTATAGATTTCTGCGGAGCAAAGGTTTTCAGCATCTCCGATATGGCCGTTCCCGAGGCGATATTCAAAAAAATGCTTTACCTGCTCAAGTCAAACAGCTTTTACAGCGGACATCAATGCTCAGGACTGCTGTATCAGTTTTTGCTTGAGATAAACAGATATGTGAATTTGCAGACCTCGGCTCAGGACGCGGGCAAGCTTGCACAGCTGAAGCCCGTTATCGACTATCTCAACGACAACTACAACGAGGATATTACCCTGCGTGAGCTGGCAAAGATCATAAGCCTTTCTCCTCAGTATCTTTGCAGGCTTTTCAAGGAGTGTTATGATCTGCGCCCGTTTGAGTATCTTGCGCGGAGGAGGATACAGGAAGCCAAAAGGCTTTTGATAACCGAGGATATGTCGGTAAACGAGATAGCTTCAAAGGTCGGCTATAACGATTGCAGCTATTTCTGCGCAGTGTTCAAAAAGCATGAAATGCTTTCGCCGGTGGAGTTCCGTTCATTCCACAAAAAGGCTTAGGGCAACACCGCACAATTAGCGCACCACGGGCTTTGTCGGCGCCCGG
>DLOT01000042.1:11239-14415 GCA_002479715.1 Ruminococcus sp. UBA7477
ATCGCTCGACAATAATTATGCAGTGTTGCCCTAGAATAATTTTTTGACGGAGAAGATATTTCATGAACAGAAACGAATACATAAAGCGGATCCTGCCTGCTGTCAGCGAGCTTGGCGACGAAAAGACCGAGGCGGTCATGAACAAGATCGCAGCATATCTTGTTGATGCCGGAGAGGAAAACGAACAGGCGGCGCTCAACGCCCTCGGCGTACCCGAGATATTTGCTCATAAGTTTGTTCATACAAACGGAGAGTATGAGATTCCGCCGTTCGTGAAGCCGTCGGCGCATAACGAAAAAAAGCATGATCCCGTGAAAAACGAGCCTACAGAGGAAGTTCAGAAAAAACACGCAGGGAGCAGCGGAAAATTTTACTTGATGTTGGCTCTGCTCGTTGTGACATCTCCTATCTGGTTTTGCTTTCTCGCGCTGTTTGTTTTTATAGCGCTGGTATATGCCTTTGCGGTTACGGCGATATTGCTGCTGATGACCGTCGGCGGCGCGGCTATGACGATTTTCGGCGTTTTGCGTCTTTTTTCGATACTTCCCGTCGGGCTTGTTATGACAGGGGCCGGGCTTGCGTTGCTGGCAATAGCGTCAGTCGGATTTATTCCGCTGCTGAATAACAGCGTAAGGCTGTTTTGCGATACGGTCAAGGATATATATATGTTTGTCAGCAATACGATAAAACGGGCAAACAGCGTCAGATTGGGGGCCGAGAGCAGATGACGGAGCTTAGTACAGGGCGGAAGATATCCATAGCTGTCGGAATAGCAGGCGCCGTGCTTCTGGTTTTCGGTCTGCTTCTCACATTCACAGGAAAGCCGTCGTCATATTTTGATTTCAAGGATTATGAGTATTCGGCACAGTCAGCCGATGTTAGAAATGTTGTACTGGATATAGGCTGCGGAAATGTTAAGATCACAAAAGGCAGCAAGGTCGAGATGAAGATCACAAATGCCGCAGATGAGCTTTTGGATTACAGCCTGACCAACAATATTCTGACGGTCACCTACGACGCGGATCGTATCGACAGTATGTATATGGACATCAAGGACGTTGACACGGAATTTGAGCTTGTTTTGCCGGGCAAGCTGCTTGAGGAGGTAAGCGTCAGTGTCGGCAGGGGAAGCGTTTCCCTGAAGGGCTTGACCTGCAACGAGCTTGATCTTCGGTGTGACAAAGGTGATGTCACCGTGAACAGCGTCAATGTAAATCAGGAAGCTTTTCTTGACTGCGGCTCCGGAAACTGGAAGCTTGACGGTTGCACCATCTCAGGCCCGACAGTAAGCGGCGGCTCGGGAAATGTAACGGTCATCAGGTCAAGGCTGACGGGACTTAAGTACAGCGGCGGCTTCGGAAGCCTGAAGCTTGCGAGCTGCCTTGTTGCGGGCAGCAGCAGAATAGACGCCGGCTTTGCGGATGTTTCCGTGCAGTTGCTCGGCGGTGAGGATAGCTACGGCTTTTCTTTCGATAAGGGCAGAGGAGATATAAAGGTCGCAGGGGGCGACTGGGAGATCTATGACGGAAAGGCCGGAGAGAATGGGATATCCGTTAAAAACGGCTTCGGCGATGTTGAGATAGGCTTCAATACGGCGGCTGCCGAATAGAATATGCAGGCAATGGGCTGTATGCTTGGAACACGTTCAGAGGGCAAAGTCAGGAGGTAGTTGTACGATAAGCCCTCAGGCTGAGCCGGAGGAGTGACCTATATGAAAAAGATCATCGAATATAAGTTTGCCAAAAAGGTCAGCATGATTTATATGCTGTTTATTGCTCTGACCTGTCTGATGATAATTTTGTGCTTTGGCGGCTTTAATGACGGTAATTGGGGCTTGTGGGGAGTGCTGACCGGTGTTATCCCGGAATTTATAGAATCTGTCTTTAATATTGATACTCATGGTATTGCACCATTTATGATAATTGCTACTGTCGTCATAAAAGTGCTTGACTACATATTTACAGTCATCAACTATGATGGCGAAACAGGCAGAGTCAAATATCCGTGGCTGAAGCACAAGGTTTTTAACATTCTTGGTCTTATCGCTCTGCCTGCATGGACTTTCCTCGCCGGACTTATATTCTACGGCTGGTGCTGGTTTATCGCAGATCAGTTTCTCGGTGCAGAAGCATTGGAGATCGTATTCATTGTTCCTACGATATTGGTTTCCTCTTGCTCGCTGCTGATAGATTTACATGGTCTGAAAGCAAAAAAACACGAAGACAGACAAGGTCATGGAGATACTCAAACGAATGAATACAGAACAAAATAAAGCCATCATCATGGCAAATCATAGCTAGGAACAAAAAGGAGAAGTCCGTGTGGGCTTCTCCTTTTTGTTATCTGTCATTTCAGACTTCCATAGTATTTTGCCGATTTGCCGAGCTGCCCCTCGATACGCAAAAGCCTGTTGTATTTGGCGGTGCGCTCGGTTCGACAGGGAGCGCCTGACTTGATTTGTCCCGCATTGAGCGCAACTGCAAGATCCGCTATTGTGGTATCCTCCGTTTCACCGCTTCGGTGAGAAATAACGGCTGTGTATCCTGCACGCTTCGCAGTCTTGATCGCCTCGATCGTTTCCGAAACAGTTCCGATCTGATTGAGCTTTATAAGGATCGAGTTGGCGCAGCCCTCGTTTATGCCCTTCTGAAGAAGCTTTGTGTTTGTCACAAACAGATCGTCGCCTACAAGCTGGACTCTGCTGCCAAGCTCTGCCGTGAGTTTTTTCCAGCCTGCCCAATCCTCCTCGTCCAGACCGTCCTCTATCGAAGCGATCGGGTATTTGCCGACAAGCTTCTTCCAGTATGCAATGAGCTCCTCGGAGGACATCTTTTTCTTGGATTTCGGTAAGAGATATTCTCCGACCTTCTGAGATTTCCATTCGCTCGCCGCAGCGTCAAGAGCGATAACAAAATCCTTTTCGGCCTCATATCCGGCATTTTTTACAGCTTGCAGGATAAGCTCGATCGCCTCTTCAACTCCGGAAACGTTCGGCGCAAAGCCGCCTTCGTCGCCGACGCCCGTCGAAAAGCCCTTTTCGTCAAGCAGCTTTGCCAGTGAGTAATAAACCTCACAGCATTGCCTCAGACCCTGAGAAAAGCAGGCAGCACCGACCGGCATTATCATAAACTCCTGAACGTCAAGACTGTTTTTGGCGTGAGCGCCGCCGTTGATAA
>DLOT01000020.1 GCA_002479715.1 Ruminococcus sp. UBA7477
GGTCTTGCCGCTGCCGTTCGGGCCGAGAAGTCCGAAGACCTCGCCTTCATATATTTCCAGCGAGAAGTGGTCGAGAGCGATAAGCTCCTTGTAGCGCTTGACGAGGTTTTCGATTTTAACAACAGGTGTCTGCATTGAAAAAGCTCCTTTCCTTTCGTTGAATTTATTTTAGCATTTTTCTCCGGCCGCCGCAAGTGAAAAAACTCACAATCCGGACATGACATTTGTCACTTGCAGCAGCGTACCGCTGCACCTGATGCCGCCTTGCCGAACATTGAATAGTGAGAAAGATAACAAGACGGCGTGTCAAGCAAAAGTATTTCACTAGTCTATGCCAGAAATAGGCGGCTGTGGGTCCAGCGATACGCTGGCAAAGACAAAATTCGTTGTATTACACAGCTCTGCGGCTTGCAAACAATGCATATTTGTGATAAATGATGATTGACAAAACACTCACAAGGCGATATACTGTATATATCGTATATGCACACTATTCTGAAAATAATTGCTTGCGCCTATTGAAAAAAGCGCGGTATTGTGATAGAATATAAATGCATATGTGCAGCCGGGTATACGGCAGATTAAGGAGGAAAACACATGGCTAATGTTTTGGAGGTAAGGGAGCTTTCCAAGCAGTACAAAAAAGGCGTGTATGCTTCGGAAAAGGTTTCCTTCAGCATCGGCGAGGGCGAGATCTTCGCGCTTATCGGTCCGAACGGAGCAGGCAAGACGACAACTATCCGAATGATAGCGACGCTTTTGAAGGCTACCGAGGGCGACGCCGTGGTGGCGGGGCACAGCATAATAACAGATCCTGCGGGAGTCAGAGAGTCGATCACATATCTGCCTGACGAGGCAGGCGCATACAAAACAATGACCGGCAAACAGTATCTTGAGTTTATGGCGGGAATTTTCGCACCCGACAAGGAGCAGGCAAAAATATATATTCAGCGTGCGACGGATATCTGCGGATTGGGCGACAGGCTGGGCGACAAGATAGGAAGCTATTCCCGAGGCATGATAAGAAAGCTTTTGCTTTCCCGTGCGGTAATGTCGCACCCGAAGCTTGCTATTCTCGACGAGCCGACAAGCGGTCTTGATATCATAAACGCGCTCGAGATAAGACGTATGATAAAGGATCTTGCAAGGGAGTATAAGATGAGCTTTCTGCTCAGCTCCCACAATATGCTTGAGATAGAATTTGTCAGCGACCGCGTTGGAATTATAGCGAAGGGTCATCTGCTGGAGGTCGGCAGACCCGATGAGCTGAAGGAAAAGCACGGCGTGAAGAATCTTGAAGAAGTTTTTGAAAGGGTGGTGAAGGATAATGAAATTTGTATATCTCCTGAAGAAAGAGCTTAAAGAGCTTCTCACACTCACCACTATCCTCACGCTCGTTGTAAGCGTTGTGGCACTGATAGCGCTGGGCGGCGTTATGGGCAATGTCATGGAGGAAACGACCGAGAATGCCGATAAGATCACCCTATGCAACAAGGACAGCGGCAGCTATTCAAAGGCTGTTATAGAGGCTCTGGTCACCGCAGGCTATGAGGTGAACGAGATCGAGATATCCTCCGATGACTATGTAGAGGAGCTGAACAGCAAGGATATCAGTGATGTAGTAATAATCCCCGAAACCTTTTCTTCACAGATCGAGGACGTTCTGGCGGGCAAGACCGTTGAAAAGGACGGCGAAAAGGTCATTGCGCCCGTCGATGTTGAATATGTTACAAGAATGAACTCACTTTCGATAACCGGCAACGCCGACGTTGGCTCAACAGTGGCTCTTTCGGCGATCGAGGGAGCGGTAAAGTCGGTCGTTTATGCAAGCAAGAATATGTCGGTCGAGGAGATAAAGCTTATCGAGTCCCCTGTGAACCTCGTAGAAACGACAGTTGTAAACAACAAGCAGGCAAAGGAGTCGTCTACACTGCTGTCGGCATATGTCATGATGACAAGTATGTTTGTTCCGATAGTCGTTTACATTCTAATCATCTACTCCTCGCAGATGATAATGAACGCAGTCGCGACCGAAAAGATAGACAAAACGCTTGAAACTCTGCTCTCCGCACCGGTTTCGCGGCTTTCGGTACTCTCGGCAAAAATGATCGCGGCGACAATTGTTTCGGCAGTCTATGCGGTGGGCTTTATGGTCGGCTACAGCTATATGATGGACGGCATGACAGGCTCGATAGCCGGCGCGGTCGATTCAAGCGTTATCTCAGAGCTGGGGCTTAAAATGTCGGTAGGCGGATACATACTGCTGGGCGCGCAGATGTTCCTCTCACTGCTGATAACCCTTGCGATATCCCTTATACTCGGCGCTCTGGCAAAGGACGCAAAGTCGTCGCAGTCTCTGCTTATGCCAATCATGTTTATGGCAATGGTTCCGTATATGCTCTCGATGTTCGTTGATTTCAAGACGCTCGGCGCTCTCAAATGGGTCATGTATGCAATACCCTATACCCACACCTTTATGGCGCAGAGCAACATTATCCTCGGCGATATGACGACCTATTTCGGCGGACTGGTATATCAGATAGTCATGCTGGCAATCTTCATGACCCTTGCGGTAAGGCTGTTTATGTCCGACAAGATCTTTACGATATCTCTTGACTTCGGTCAGAAGAAAAACAAATACGCGGCAAAGAAAAACAAGAAGGCATAGGCGTAAACGCCGTGCTTTAACAAAATAAAAGTGAAAGGAAAGTTTTTATGCTCAAGAAATTACTGGCACTTACAATATCAGCGGCTATATGCCTGAGCTTCGCCGGCTGCTCCGAGGACGGCAGTTCCTCAGACGGCAGCTCGCAGCCCGGAGAAAGCTCTGTTTCGGACAGCAGCTCTCTTCCCGAGGAAAGCAGCTCTGCGCCCGACAGCAGTTCAAAGCCTGAGGAAAGCAGCTCCATACCCGACAGCAGTTCAAAGCCTGAGGACAGCTCCGATTCGGAGGTAGTTCCGCCGCCCGCGGAGACTTCCGATATAACCCCCGCTATGTGGAAGGTCGAAAGCAACGGAGGAACTGTGTATTTCCTCGGCTCTATGCACGCCCTTGACGAAAGCTGTTATCCGCTTCCCGATGAGATAACAAACGCCTATGAGGCTTCCGACAGTCTGGCGGTCGAGTGCGACATAATTACCTACGGAAAAGATATGCAGGCGCAGATAGATCTGGCTTCAAAGATGGTCTATTCGGACGGCACGACTATCGCAGATCATATCGACCCCGAGCTTTACGAGTCGGCAAAGCAGCTCCTTATCGACGCCAAGCTTTACAACGCGCTCTACGACTACTACAACGAGCTTATGTGGGCGCAGCTTGTCGAGATGGCAATGATGGAGGAGGCAGGCCTTGATTCAACGCTGGGTCTTGACAGCGTCCTGCTGACAAAGGCTCTTGAGGAGGGCAAGGACATAATAGAGATCGAGTCTGTGGATTTTCAGATGGGCATTCTCTACGGCCAGCCCGAGGAGCTGAATAAGTTCATGCTCGAATGCGACGTTTATTACTATGAGGATCAGTGCGAGGCGCTCACCGAGCTTTTCAAGGCGTGGTGCGCGGGTGATGTCGAGGCTATAGCCGCATCGGAGGAGGATGAGGATACCGAAGACGGCGAGGAGATCGAGATCAGCGAAGAGCTTCAGGCTATGATAGACGAATACAACAAGCAGCTGATGGACGACCGCAACGCAGGAATGATTACAAAGGCTATTGAGATGCTGGAAAACGGCGATAATGTACTTTATGTGGTCGGTGCGGCGCACTTTGTCGGCGACACAGGCATCATCAAGGGCCTTGAGGATGCAGGCTACACTGTTGAGAGAATCGAATACAAGTAAAGATACAAGTCAAAATAGAAGCCGTTCACAGTGTTTGCTGTGAACGGCTTTTTTGATGAATATATAAGTTTACTATGATATTTTAGGTCAATTGAACATCTGAAATGCTATTGTAGGCGGTCGGTTTGATTTTTGTTCACAAAAGCTGACTGAATATTCCGAGCGCAAACGTGAAAATCTAGCCTTTACTTAGCATAACAGGGGAAGCTTTAAGCTGCACCGCCGTCAAGCTATATTATCTGCTACGACTATGTCTGGCAAGGCGGCTACAGGTCCAGCTTTAAGCTGGGCGGCTATAGGTGCAGCGGTACGCTGCCTATTTTCTGACAGCGAAGCCGCCCTTGTCGAAAAACAGCTCTCGTATTACCAGCGCACAGCCGGAGAGAAAATGCTGCTTGTCGTCAATAAAGCTGAATGCGATCTTTTCGTTCGCACCCCTTCCGACGATTCGCTCGATAGCCTTGAAAAGATGCTTTCTGACCTCCGCGTCAAAGCCAAGAAGATTGTGAATGACGATCTTCTGAGGATTGGTCGTGTAGTAAAGGTTGTTGAGCAAAACAGCTGTGAGATCAAAGACCTCGTTGATGACCTTTACCGTTCCGATGTCCTGCTTTTTGAACGATTCGTTGATGTTGAGCAGGCTGATCGCCGTCTTGTCGCCTTCGAGGAGCTTATAAAGATACGGAGTTGTTTCCGCGCTGAAGGTCTTTGCGACCTTTTTAACGATCGCACTCGGCGTGATCTCTACCTGACTGCATCCTCTGCGCCCGTCCGCACTGACATACTCGGATATGGGGTTTATTATGATCCTGTCGATAAAATCGGTTCTGTTGTCATATGAAACGATGGGGTCGTTAAGGTTTGTTACTACAAAATGCATCGACTCGCCGTACTGCAAAAACGCGATGTTGCGGCGCTTTGCGTCCTTGTCTTTAAGGAAGTCGATATTTGCCATAGCCATACCCTTGACGGAGTTGTCGATGACCACCGGCAGACCCGTTTCCTCCGCAAGCAGATTGCGAAGCCCTGAATAGTCGGGGACATTATGCTCGACGGGTACTCCTATGCGCCTGAACATTCCGGGATAAACCCCGACCCCGACTCCGAGAAGCTGTGAAGCGTCTATGCAGTTTTCTGCAAGAAGCTCCTTGATCGCGCCGGTGATAAAGCCCAAAACGCCGTCACTGCCGATCGTATCGTCAATAGACATATTTTTCTTATCAAGGACCGCGCCCGACAGGGTTGACAGCCCGACGCTTATGTTTTCGCATTCTATCGCGATGCCTACGGCAAGCTTGCAGTTGTGGTTTATATCAATAAGTATTTTCTTTCTTCCGCGCGGCGGCTTTTCGGTAACGTGCTTGTATTCTCCCAGCTCGACAATGATGCCCTGCTCGATCATTTCGTTTGTGATTATTGTTACGGCAGCTCTTGTCAGTTCAAGCTCTCCCGCTATATCTATTCTTGATGTCGGTCCGCGCTGTTTAAGTATTTTGAGAACGTGCATTCTGTTTTGTCTTTTCAAATGCAGTTTGCTTATTCCGTGCTGATCCATATTTATACTGCTCCTCCTCAAAACTATTCGTCTTTTTTAGCTTTCATGAATAATCAAGTTATTTTTTAAAACAAAATATAGTATATCTTTTAACCATGAACTCCAAATTAACAAACCATTAATATTTATACAGTTTACAATTTGTTAACATATAAATACTTATATTTTACGATCCTTGTTTATAAGCTCCAGAAGTCGGCTTGCCGTTACCGAAACAGGTCTGCCGGCGCTCACAGCGACGCATATCTTTCTTGCAGGGATCGGCATTTCGGTCTTTATGCAGAAAAGCCTGCCGCTGTCTACAGCCTCCTTGGCAAATCCGCTCATAACGAAGCCGACTCCGAGCCCGCGCTCGGCGAATTTCACGATCAGCTCGGAGGTGCCAAGCTCAAATTCGGGCGAAAGCGCAGTGCCGTTTGACTTTAAGAAGCGGTCGATGCTTTTGCGTGTCGAGGTGTTTTTTTCAAGGCAGATAATGGGCAGGGCGTTCAGCTCTCCGAGGCTAATTACCTTGCTGCGCAGTGCGGAAAATTTGTCGTTTGCGACGAAAATATCCGAGATCTCGCAAACCTCGGTCAATACGAGATCCCCAACGCCGTCAACAGGCGTTGTGATAAGTCCGANNGAAGTCTATGCTTCCTTCGCGGAGCGCCGAGAGGGTCTCGGGAGTAGTTCCGCCGGAAACGCTGATCTTGATCTTCGGGTAGAGCTTGTGGAACTCCTCAAGATAGGGCAGAAGAAAAAACTGCATCGTCATATCCGATGCGCCGATGCGTATTTCGCCGCTCTCAAGCCCGAGCATCTCGGAAAGCTTGCGCTCGCCCTGCTCGATCTCGTCGAATGCCAGCTTGACCTTGCTGTAAAACAGCTCGCCCTCGGCTGTCAGCCTGACGCCCTTTGAGGTCCTGAAAAAGAGGGCGCACCCGAGCTGCTGTTCAAGCTGTTTCACCGACTGCGACACCGCCGGCTGTGATACGAACAGCTTTCGCGCCGCCTCGGTAACGCTTTTGCAGTTTGCTACATAGTAAAATGCTTTGCAGTGTTCCAGATTGACGGTCATAAATCCACCTTATTTCCGAAGAATTTGCTATCAAAGATAATTATACCCTCTTTTATTCCCAATGTCAATAGCAGCGTTACGCTTCC
>DLOT01000052.1:0-3515 GCA_002479715.1 Ruminococcus sp. UBA7477
CCGCCCGGCTTATCATATGAACAAGGACAAGTGGCTGACAGCCTTGCTTGACGGCAGCGCTCCGGACGATGAGATAGAAGGTCTGCTGACTATCAGCTATGAGCTGACGGCGCCAAAGCTGAGACCGACGAAAAATTCCAAAAAAGCGTGACAATATATACATACGGAGGATATGCGCATGGAAAAAAAGAAAAAGATACTGAAAACGGCGGCGATAGCGGGAGCGGCGGTATTATTGATGATCGCGGGAGTCGCGCTGGGTTATTTTATAAAAAGCAGATCCGACGCGGATAAGCTCGGCAAGGTCGTTACCGTTGAGATAATGACCGATGAATACGCATACAGCGTCGTTTTCAACACCGGCTACGGCAATCTCGGCGACCTTCTGGACGACGAGGGGCTTATTGCATATAATTCAACACAGTACGGGAGGATAATCACTGCGGTAAACGGCATCGGTGAGGATGAAACCAAAAGGTGGAACATAGCCGCCGACGGCGAGCCGCAGACCGAAAAGGTGGATCTTATCGACCTCAAGGACGGCACTACATATACGCTGACGCTCGATGAGATACCGCAGGAAAGCGAAGAAAAATAATATAAGAGGAGAGAATATAAATGACAAAGAAAAAACAACTTATTATCGCGGCGGTCGGGGCAGCTGTGCTGACGGCGCTGTGTGCCGTTCTCATCATTATTGTTTTCACATCGGGAAAAAGCGAGCCGGAAAAGGGCGGTAAGGAAATAACCATTGAAATAGTCGCGAAAGACTCGAACTTTTCCGAAAAATACGATACCGATGAAGAGTACCTCGGCGATTTTCTGGAAAACGAAAAGCTCATAGGCTTTGATACGACCGAGTACGGCAGGTTCATAACCTCCGCCAACGGCATCGAGGCAGACGCCAATGCTCAGGAGTGGTGGGCTGTGTATGTCAACGGAGAGATGGCCGTTACGGGCGTTGACCAAACGGTTATTGAGGACGGCTCGGTCTACAGGCTAGAGCTGACCGTCGGATGGTAAAAAAAGAACGGGAGAAGCTCCGCGCCGAAAGGATAGCGCGAACAGCGCTGATGGGCGCGGTCCTGTTTGTTTCGCAGGCGGCATTGGCATTTCTGCCGAATATAGAGATAGTCACCTTGCTGATCGTGATATTTGCGCGGCGGTTTGGCCGTGAGGCCGCTGCCGCTTGTTTTGTTTATGTTTGTCTGACCGCGCTGTCAAGCGGCTTCGGCGTCTGGTGGGCGGTCTATCTTGTTATATGGCCGGCGTTTTCTCTGCTGGCATACGCACTCAGAAGGATAGACAGCTGGGCACTATGGGCGGTCATAAACGGCGCCTTCGGGCTGTTTTTTGGCGCATTTTTTGCGCTAGCCTATCTGCCGTATTCGAGAAGCTTTGCGCTGAGCTACTGGATAAGCGGCATCCCTTGGGATATAACCCACTGCATAGGCAACTTTTTTGTCGCGCTCCTGCTTGGCAGACCGCTCGATGCAGGTGTAAAGCGCATTTCTAATCTCATTGAAAGGTAGTTTTGATTATGAGAATTTCACAGCTTTTCGGCAAGGGGAAAACAGTCTTTTCGTTCGAGGTGTTTCCTCCGAAAAAGAATATGTCTGCCGAAACGGTATACAGTACACTTGACAGCTTAAAGGCGCTGGAGCCGTCATTTATAAGCGTTACCTACGGCGCGGGCGGCTCGGGGGCGGACAATCAGACCTGTAGGATAGCCTCGCATATCAAAAATGAGCTGGGCATCGAAGCTGTCGCGCATCTGACCTGCGTCGGCAATACAAGAGAGGAAACGGACGAGGTGTTGGACGGTCTGAAGTCATGCGGCATCGAAAACGTCTTGGCGCTCCGCGGAGACATAAATCCCGACCGACCGCCGAAAAATGATTTTCACTACGCCTGCGAGCTTATAGAATACATCGCAGCAAGAGGGGATTTCCACATCTCCGCCGCCTGCTACCCTGAGGGGCATATCGAAGCGCCCGATCTGGTAAGCGATATACGCAGGCTCAGGGAAAAGGTTGACAGGGGAGCGGAGCATCTGATGTCGCAGCTGTTTTTCGATAACGACTGCTTCTACCGCTTTCTGGAGCGCGCGCGGATAGCCGGTATCGAGGTTCCGATAGAGGCAGGAATAATGCCGGTCGTCAACAAAAGGCAGATCGAGCGAATGGTAACAATGTGCGGCGCGAGCCTGCCGCCTAAGTTCACAAGGATCATGGCAAGATACGAAAACAACCCCGAGGCTCTGCGCGACGCCGGCATTGCCTACGCGGTCGATCAGATAGTCGATCTGGCGGCAAGCGGCGTTGACGGCATTCACCTTTACACGATGAACAATCCGTATGTAGCCGAGAAGATATCCGCCGCAGTGAAAGGTGTTTTGTAATGAATATTGAAAGCATAGACCGCGCCGAGGCGCTGCAGTTTCTTGCCTACCGCGGACAGGAGCTTGGCGAAATAGAGCCGCTTCTTTCGCAGTGCGAGGAGCTTGTTCTGAAGGCGATGACACCGCTTTTTGTCTACAGATATTTTCCGTTGGAGTATGTCGGCGAAACACCCGTTCTCAGCGGCATTGAGCTTGTCGGAAAGGATATCGCCGGGCATCTGGGCGGCTGCGGGGGAGCTGTGCTTATGTGCTGCACGGCAGGAGCCGGGGCTGACAGGCTGATAAGAGCGCTTCAGGCAGAGGATATGACCAAAGCCGTTATCGCCGACGCATTTGCAGGCGCGGCAGTCGAAAAAATATGCGAGGCTGCGGAAAAGGAGGCAGCCGAAAGGCTTTCGGGAAAACACTTCACATGGAGGTTTTCTCCCGGCTACGGCGACTTTCCGCTTGAGATACAGCCAAAGCTGCTTGCCATTTTGAATGCGCCGCAGAAGATAGGCGTATGCACGACAGAAAGCCTTATGATGACCCCCTGCAAGTCGGTCACAGCGATAATAGGCGTAAGCGATGAGCCGATAGAAAAGGGCAGGCGCGGCTGTGCCGTATGTAATATGAAAAACAGCTGCGAATACAGAAGGAGGGGCACACACTGTGGATATTAACCAGCTTATCCGCGAGAAAAAATTTGTTTTGCTTGACGGCGCTATGGGAACGGTTCTGCAAAATAACGGACTGCAAAGCGGCAGAGCGCCGGAGCTTTTAAATATTGAGAATCCTGAGCTGATTGAGAGAGTTCACAGGGAATATATAGATGCCGGTTCGGATATAGTTTACTGCAACACCTTCGGCGCTAACCGTGTTAAGCTCGGCGACGATGTGGGCAGGATCGCTCGCGCAGGGGTCGCGGCGGCAAAAAGAGCCTGCAAGGACAAAGCCTTCGCCGCTCTGGATATCGGCCCGATAGGTCAGCTCCTTGAGCCGACAGGTCCGCTCAGCTTCGAGCAGGCGTATGAGATATTTGCCGAAACCGTCAGGGCAGGCAGCGAGGCTGATCTTATAGTTATCGAAACGATGACCGACCTTTATGAGATGAAGGCAGCCCTCCTCGCCGCCA
>DLOT01000052.1:3552-10051 GCA_002479715.1 Ruminococcus sp. UBA7477
CGGCAATGTGCATGACCCTTGATGGCTTAGGCGCAGACGCCGTCGGAGTAAACTGCTCGCTCGGGCCGAGAGAGCTTTTGCCTATCGTTAAGGAGATATGCGCAAGTACCTCGCTGCCTGTCGCCGTCAAGCCGAACGCAGGTCTGCCCGACCCTGTGACAAATCTTTACAACGTTGACGCGGAGGAGTTTTCAACAGCCGCCGCCGAGTTCGCAAGATGCGGTGTCAGACTGCTGGGCGGCTGCTGCGGGACATCGCCCGAATTTATCGCGGCGCTTAAAGAAAAGCTTTCGGCTGAGATTCCTGCCGAGAGAAGCGTAAAGCTTTCCTCCGCAGTATGCTCATATTCCGATGTCGTTACGATAGACTGTCCCAGGATAATCGGCGAGCGCATCAACCCGACAGGCAAAAAGCGCTTCAAGGAGGCTCTGCGTTCGGGGGATATGGACTATATCATGTCGCAGGCTGTAGAGCAGCAAAATGCCGGGGCGGATATACTTGACGTCAACGTCGGTCTGCCCGAGATAAACGAAAAGGAAACCATGGTGAGAGCGGTCAAGGCGATACAAAGCGTTTCTTCACTGCCGCTCCAGATAGATTCGACCGACCCGGAGGTGCTTGATGCCGCGCTGAGGGTCTATAACGGCAAGGCGATAGTCAATTCGGTAAACGGCGAGGAAAGATCGCTTTCGACCGTTTTGCCGGTTGTCAAAAAATACGGCGCGGCGGTAGTCGGGCTGACACTCGACGAAAAGGGCATTCCGAAAACCGCGGAGGGCCGCTTTGAGATCGCAAAGCGCATTTTGCAAAGAGCGCAGGAGATCGGCATACCAAAGCGCGATGTTTTTATCGACTGCCTTACGCTGACGGCATCGACAGAGCAGGAGAGCGTTTTTGAAACCGTGAACGCGCTGCGCCGTGTCAAGACGGAGCTGGGTCTTAAAACCGTACTAGGCGTTTCAAATATCTCGTTCGGTCTGCCAAACCGGGAGCTTGTAAACAGCAGTTTTTTGCAGATCTGCCTGGCAAACGGTCTTGATCTGCCTATCATAAATCCCAATGCTGCCCTTATGACCGGCGCGGTGAGGGCCTATAAGCTGCTCGCTAATATCGACAAGAACGCTGTCGGCTTTATTGCTGCCTACGGCGGAGGTGAATACGCTAAGACCGCAGCACCCGCCACTGGCTCGGATATCAGCCCGGAGGGTCTGAAAGCGGCGGTCGAAAGAGGTCTGAAGGGGGAGAGCGCAGCAATAACCGAAAGGCTCCTTGAAAGCTTTGAGCCGATGAGGATCGTCGATGAGATGCTCATTCCCGCACTCGACAAAACGGGAGCAGATTTTGAAAGCGGCAAGATCTTTCTGCCACAGCTTATCCTCGCTGCCGGAGCGGCTCAGAGCTGTTTTGAAGCGATAAAGAAAAGCCTGCCCTCGGGTGGAATGCCTAAGGGCAGGGTGGTCCTCGCGACAGTCAAGGGCGATATCCACGACATAGGCAAGAATATCGTCAAGGTGCTTCTTGAAAACTACGGCTTCGATGTCTGCGACCTCGGACGTGACGTCGATCCGCAAAGAGTTGTTGACGCGGCAAAGGAAAAAGATGTAAAGCTTGTAGGCTTGTCGGCGCTTATGACGACAACGCTCAAGTCTATGGAGCAGACGGTAAAGCTTTTGAAAAACGCCTGCCCCGAATGTAAGATAGTTGTCGGCGGAGCGGTGCTTACTGCCGACTATGCCGAAAAGATCGGCGCCGACTGCTATGCCAAGGACGCCAAGGCGACCGTCGATTATGCAAGAAAGGTATACGGCTGCGAATGATGCCTCCGCTTCAGGGCGAAAGCAAAAGCCCGGCAGCCAGCAGTGCCATAGCCGTGTAGGGGCTTTCGCGCCTTTCTACACGGTATTCGCATGGATCAAGCTGCCTGCCGCCGAGACTTTTAAAGCTTCGCTGAAGGGAAATATACATATATCCGCCGCTTTGCCCCGAAAAGCTCAGGGTAGAACGCGGATCAAAGCCGAGAGTTATCAGCGGCAATGATCTGCTTTTGTGTAAGCGATCGTCCGCCGCCTCGTGAGGGATTATCACAGCGGTGTTTTCCGCAAGCAAGCGATCCGCTCCCTCACTGCCGTCTGTGATATATATTCCGCTTCCGACAGGCATTTTGTCGCCTAAACCGCAGAGAAGCTCAGTCAGCCCCGCAAAGCAGTCTGTATTATCGGTGCAAATTATCCCGTTCACGAAAATGCTCTCCGATTTCCCTGAAAATTTGCGGCTGTGTGCCGCCGAGAGTATTTTAACCGCCTGATGCTGCCGATATTCCGCCCGAAGGTTGTCAAAATATGCCGCAGAGCCTTTCGGCAGTATGGTTTGAAGTTAACAGAACGTTCATATATTTCGGCGGAAAATATGTTATAATAGATATAATACGTTTATTATATCAAAAATGCGTCTTATTTTTAAATTTGTTCGGATCATACGAAAGGAGAAACGGACTATGGGCGGCAAGCCTCTTTACAAACGTCTTAAATACGGAAATATCCTGCTGGCTGTCGTGGTAGTCCTTTTTGCCGTGCTGATGCTCAAAACCATCCTCGGCGCGGGCAGCGGCGATGACCCCAGCAGCGTAATTCCGGGTGAGAGCAGGGCAGACAACAGCTCATCGGAGGACCTTGACAGTATCGTCAGCGGAGGTGTCCTCGGAAAGATAACCTATACTTATGTCAAGATCGACGCTTCGGCGGTCAGCTCGGGCAGTCTTGTCAACGTAAGCAGCTCGCAGACCTATAAGGGCGGCGTTCCGGGCGACTGCGTATCCTGTTATGACTATATGTATGACTACGAACGCAATAAGCTTTTTTCTATAAAGAGCAGCGAGGTAACGGCTAAGGCTTCCGCGCTGGAAGCGGTCAACCGCCTTATGTCAGACTATGCTTCGCTTAACGGACAGGCTGCGATGGTGCTTTCCTCGGGCTATTCGGGCAGTGATGCCACCGATGAGGCGGCAACGGGCAGCTCGGTGGAATTTAAATTCATGAACAGCGACGGCAGTGTGTCTGCCTTTAATCCGATAGGCTCGTATAAGTATCTTGCCGACAATGCCTACAGATACGGACTGATATTGCGCTATCCCGAGGATAAGTCGTCCGTGACGGGTGTTTCGGGCAGAGCTGGGGTATTCAGATATGTCGGTCAGCCGCACGCCCAGATAATGTACAAAAACGACCTATGTCTTGAGGAGTATTTAGACCTAATCAAAGGGTATTCCTACGACAGCGCGATAGCCTATACCACAGAGGGCGGCAAAAATTATGCCGTGTATTATGCGGCATCGACCGGGGAAGCGACAAATGTCAAGATCCCGACCGACGAGAGCGGTGAACAGTACAAATACGAGATCTCGGGGGATAACTCCGGCGGATTTATCATAACCGTCGAGCTGCCCGACTGACATGAACAATATTATTCAAAGGAGTTTTCATAAATGAGCGAATGTACGCACGATTGCGCAAACTGCTCGAGCAGCTGTGGCGAAAGGACAGACTTTCACGAGCAGCCGCATGAGCTTTCAAAAATCAAAAAAGTCATAGGCGTTGTGAGCGGAAAGGGCGGAGTTGGCAAGTCAATAGTGACCTCGATGCTCGCCGTTCTGACCAACCGCTGCGGCTTTTCAACGGCGATTCTCGACGCCGATATAACAGGCCCTTCGATACCGAAGGCGTTCGGCGTTCACGAAAAGGCAGACGGAAGCGACGACGGCATCTTCCCCGTAAAGACAAAGACAGGCATAGAGATTATGTCTGTAAACCTGCTTCTTGAAAACGAGAGCGATCCTGTTGTATGGCGAGGACCCGTCATCGCAGGAGTAGTCAAGCAGTTTTGGCAGGAGGTCATCTGGAACGACGTTGATTTTATGTTCGTCGATATGCCTCCCGGAACGGGCGACGTGCCTCTGACCGTATTTCAGACCATCAGGCTTGACGGCATTATAATAGTCGCCTCGCCGCAGGATCTTGTTTCCATGATAGTCGAAAAGGCCGTCAAGATGGCGGATATGATGAATATAAAGATACTCGGCATCATCGAAAATATGAGCTATGTTGAATGTCCCGACTGCAAAAAGCAGATAAAGCTCTACGGTGAAAGTCATATAGACGAGATAGCTGCAAAGCATGATATCCCCGTTCTGGCGAAGCTCCCGGTTGTTCCCGAGCTTGCCTCGCAGGTAGACAGCGGACTTATTGAGCTTTTTGAGGGCGACTGGCTCGACGACTGCTCGGAAAAGATTATTTCAATGCTGGCAACGTAACGTTGCACCAGCGTACAGCTGGACCCATTGCCGCCTACTTCTGACATAGACTAGCTAGAAAGATAGAGCGACGGCGGATTGAACGTTTACCGGAACAAACCGAACGCAAAAGTTTGGTTTGTTTTTGTTTTACCTGCCGCCGCATAGTCAAGCGTGTTTTGTTTATCGTCCGTCCGACACGCCGTCACTCTGCCTTTTTCACTAGCCTATATTGAAAATAGGCGGCAACAGGTCAAGCGTTACGCTTGACAAATGGGAAAAATGGGGGTATAATTTTCCTTAGAGCAATAATATTTTTGTATTGCCCGAGCCGCTTGTCAGGCGGCAGCGGCAGAATAAAGGAGGATTTATTTATGAAGCAACTCACACCGATCGAATTAGGGATCGCAGGAAACGGAAAGGTCTATCGTAATCTGTCCGTTCCGGCATTGGTAGAGGCGGCTCTTCGCAGAGGCGAGGGCAGGCTCTCTGATACGGGCGCACTCGTTGTGGAAACGGGCAAGTATACAGGCAGAAGCCCCGACGATAAGTTCATTGTCGATACTCTTGCCGTTCATGATGAGATAGCATGGGGCAAGATAAACGTTCCTATCTCTGAGGAGAAGTTCTGCTCGATAAAGAGCAAGCTTCTGTCCTATATGCAGAACAGAGAGGTTTTTGTTTTTGACGGCTTCGCAGGTGCAGATCCTAAGTATACCCAGCGCTTCCGCATAATAAACGAGCTGGCAAGCCAGAATCTGTTTATACATCAGCTTCTGCTTCGCCCCACTGAGGAGCAGCTCGATGGCTATACACCCGACTATACCGTGTACTGTGCGCCGGGCTTCAAATGCATACCCGAGATAGACGGCGTTCACAGCGAGGCGGCTATAATCATCAATTATGAGAGCCATGAGGTCGTTATCGCAGGAAGCGGCTATGCAGGCGAGATCAAAAAGAGCGTTTTCTCGGTAATGAACTATGTTCTGCCTAAGAAGGGCATCCTCTCGATGCACTGCTCCGCCAACATCGGCGACGCAGGAGACAGCGCGGTGTTCTTCGGTCTTTCGGGAACGGGCAAGACGACCCTTTCCGCAGACCCCTCCAGAAACCTCATCGGCGATGACGAACACGGTTGGTCGGACGACGGCGTGTTCAATATCGAGGGAGGCTGCTATGCCAAGTGCATCGGGCTGGAGCGTGAGCATGAGCCTGAGATCTATGACGCGATAAAGTTCGGAACACTGCTTGAAAACGTTATTGTTGACGAAAACGGCAAGCCTGACTATGCAGACGGCACTTTGACAGAGAATACCCGTGCCGGTTACCCGATAAACTACATACCGAATGCCGCTATACCGGGCGTAGGCGGTCAGCCCAAGACCATAATCTTCCTTACGGCAGACGCTTTCGGAGTTCTGCCGCCCATCTCCAAGCTTAATGAGGATATGGCAATGTATCACTTCGTTTCGGGATACACGAGCAAGCTTGCCGGAACAGAACGCGGCATCACCGGGCCTGTGACTACGTTCTCGACACTTTTCGGCGCACCATTCTTCCCGCTGAATGCTTCCGTATACGCGACAATGCTCGGCGAGAAGCTCAAAAAGACGGGGGCTAACGTTTTCCTTGTAAACACGGGCTGGTGCGGAGGAGCTGCCGGAACAGTTCCGCGCATGAAGCTGAAGTATACGAGGGCGATGGTATCTGCCGCTTTGGCAGGCGAGCTGAATGACGTTGAGTATGACCTCGACCCGATCTTCAATCTCTACATACCTAAGAGCTGTCCCAACGTTCCTGCCGAGATACTCGACCCGAGAAATGTTTGGACCGACAAGGCAGAGTATGAAAAGGCAGCAAAGGCGCTTGCAGGCAAGTTTGCAGAAAACTTTGCAAAGAAGTATCCCGATATGCCGGCGAACATTTCAGGCGCAGGTCCGAGAGCATAAGCGCAGCGTACCGCTGGCAACGTAACGTTGCATCAACAGCCGCCTATTCTGACATAGGCTAGTTAGAAAGACAGAATGACGGCGGATTAAAAGAAATTAAGACCAAACCAAATGCAATAATTGGTTTGGTCTTTTTAATGCGTGACACGCCGTACTGCTATATTTTTCACGCGCCTTTTTAAAGTAAAAACTAAATAATATAAAGGGGCGCCCTCTATTGCAGGGCGTCCCCTCTACACCCCTTGCGGAGCGCTTGTAAGGCAAT
>DLOT01000052.1:10145-12512 GCA_002479715.1 Ruminococcus sp. UBA7477
AGGCGGCATCAGGTGCAGCTTAAAGCTGCCGTTGCCTTTTGGCGTTTGCAAGCATCAGCTTGATGCGGTTTTCCTGATTTACCTTAGTGGCGCCGGGGTCATAGTCGATCGCAACGATGTTCGCGTCGGGGTATGCCTCCTTGATGACCCTCATCATACCCTTTGCGACAATGTGATTGGGCAGACAGCCGAACGGCTGCGCACAGATGATGTTGTCCGTTCCCGTTTCGGCAAGCGCCGCCATCTCGGCGGTTATGAGCCAGCCTTCGCCCATTTTAACGCCCTGGTGAATGTACTTGTCTGCATAGCCCCGAAGCTCCTCAAAGTCGTGCGGCGGGAAGAATACGCCATGCTCCTTTATGATCTTGATCTGCTGCTTCTGGTATTTGTAGAGAACGTCGTAGCCTATATTGTATGCCAGAACCTTGCTGTCGCGGCGGTCATAAAGCTTGCCGTCGTTCACCGTGTCGGAGGCGCAGTATAATACAAAGTCCAAAAGCCCCGGAACATTTGGCTCACAGCCCTCAGAAACAAGAAAATCGTTGAGATGGTTGTTTGCCAGCGGCGAATACTTGACGTATATCTCCCCGACAATGCCAACACGCGGCTTCTTTTCGGAGGAGCGCTCTATTGATGCAAAATCGTTCAGGATAGCGCGGTAGTGCTTCTTTGTATCGAAAAACTTGTTTTTTGCGAACATATTGCCCAGCCGCCTCTGCCACTTGTCGAGCATTTTGTCCGTGTCGCCCTTGTTTATCTCATAGGGCAGACACTGGTTGTAAAGCAGCATCAGCAGGTCGCCGTAGAGAACGGCGTAGATAAGCTTGACCATTATCGGAACGGTCAGCTTCAGCGAGGATTCCTTCTCAAGGCCGCTGAAGTTGAATGATATCACAGGAATCTGAGGATACTGTGCCGCGACAGCCTTTCTGATAAGGTGAATGTAGTTCGAGGCGCGGCAGCCTCCTCCTGTCTGCGACATCATGAGCGCTGTTTTGTTCAGGTCGTATTTGCCGCTTTTCAAAGCGTCCATAAACTGCCCGATGACCAGCAGTGCGGGATAGCAGGCATCGTTGTGGGTGTTTTTAAGCCCCTCGTCAATGACGTTGCGCGAATCGTTTGTCAAAAGCTCGGTGTGATAGCCGTAGTTTTCAAATATCTTCATGAGCAGCCTGAAATGGATAGGGAGCATATCAGGCACAAGGATCGTGTAATCCTTCTTCATTTCGTCTGTAAAAATCGGTGATCTAACTCTGTCGGAGGACATCAGTCAGCACTCCTTTCTTTTTCCTCAAGCGCCGCAACAAGGCTGCGGAGTCTTATTCTCGCCGCGCCGAGGTTGTTGATCTCGTCTATTTTGAGCTGTGTGTAAAGCTTGCCCTTTTCCTCGAGGATAGCCCTGACCTCGTCGGTCGTTACGGCGTCTATACCGCAGCCGAAGGAAACAAGCTGAACGAGCTGCATATCCGGCTGAGTGCAGACATATTCTGCTGCGCGGTAAAGCCGCGAATGATATGTCCACTGATTGAGAACGTCGAGCGGCGGAACGTCGATGAGGTTTGAAATGCTGTCCTCGGTTACGACTGCAAGCCCCAGCGAGGCTATCAGCTTGTGGATGCCGTGGTTGATCTCAGGGTCAATGTGATAGGGTCTGCCCGCCAGAACGATTATCTTCCTGCCGTTTTCTCTTGCGTCGGCAATGATCTCCTTGGCCTTGTTCTCGATGTCGTTTCTGAAATTTACCTCGGCGGTAAAGCAGCCGTCAAGCACAGCGTATACCTGCTTGTAGTTTATGCCGAAGCGCTCCAATGCGCGGGCGACAGCCTTTGCGGTGTGATTTTTGCGGTTGATGTCTATGTAGGGCGTGATGAAATTGTCGCTGTTTAGCCTTTCGTTGTTAGCCTTCAGAAGCTCGGGATAGTAGGCGACAACCGGGCAGTTGTAGTGATTGTCGCTTCCGCCCTCATCTACATTGTAGCTCATGCAGGGGTAGAAGATGAAGTCAACGCCTTTTTCAAAGAGGCTTTCGATATGTCCGTGACAAAGCTTGGCAGGATAGCAGACCGTGTCCGAGGGGATAGTCTGCTGACCCTTGTAGTAGGTGTCACGGGTCGAATCCTCCGAGAATACCACTTCGAAGCCGAGCCGCGTCAGGAGTGTCGCAAAAAACGGTGCGAGATCATAGAAGCTCAGTGCCATAGGTATTCCGACCCTAGCAATAGGCTTTCCCTTGGGCTTCAGGTTCTCGTATTCGCGTATCTTGCTGTATTTATACTCATAAAGGTTTTCGCAGACGGGCTTTGTTTTTATTCCCGCGCCGCGTTCGCAGCGGTTGCCTGAAACGAACTTTCCGCCGCCGCTGAAGCG
>DLOT01000018.1 GCA_002479715.1 Ruminococcus sp. UBA7477
ACATAGCATCAATAAATGTATTTAATGCTGTTTTGGCTATATCTAAACGATCTCCTGCCATACTTCCTGAAACATCAACCACAAAGCTTATGTCATATGCTGTTTCAATAACAACAGGAGAGTTTCTGTAATCAATATTCTCTCTCCAACAATCATACCATACTTCCCTATCAATTACAAGATATGTAGAAAAATGTGTTGTAGTGTAACTAACAGTATTATTTTCCACATCTACTACGGTGTCCTCGTCCAATATTACATAACGATCATTAGTCTCATCATACCAAAGGATTGCAAGATTCTCCTCTGGTGTGCCATTAAGCAATGCTTCATCATATGTAAATGTAATAGTTGCATAATCAAAGTCCACTGTTGATGTAATATCAATAGGTGCTCCAACCATACCGACTACATTTGAAGAAAGCATATCAACGTTATACATATTTTTAAGTGTCACATGCTTGTCAATGATTCCGGGACAATCAAATGTTACAGATACTTTTGTGACAGCAGAAATCTTGTCATCATCTGCATTAATATCCTGTTCAATTGTTTGCTCAAATCGTTCATCACCATCAAGAATACCATCTCCATCTGAATCAGGGTTTGTTGGTAAAAATCCAAAATCAGCAAGATTAAGATATCTGCTGAATGTGGAATAGCTTTTATTCGTATTATTAAAAAGATACTGAACAGGTTCTTAGATGGTACATAAAATCAAAACCATCCAACAATCCATAGTAAAATAATAAGAAAATATGGTAAGGTAATAATTGCACATCCAATTAGTAGATGCTTCTTGTAATTTTTAGTTTTTTCAAGGTTCTTCTTTTTAATTAAAAAGTATGAAAATAAATTAATAAATAAGCCAACAGATAATTGTAATACAGCCAATATCAGAGTTAGATATTGATTATAATTTGATATCATGGACGAACCAATTTGAATGATACATAACAGCCATCCTAATATTGAGTATAATGTATTTAGTATAAAAAATAATAATTTATTTTTCATTCTATTTCCTCGTTATCATGATCATATATTGATTGCTTATTGATTAAATCTTTCACTCCATAATTCATTATCAAAATCAATAGTATATGAACCTTCACGTTTTCCAATGCTTTTTTTCAATTTTGAAGGTAGCCAAGCAATAGCTTTAGCATCAATATTATCATTGAATGCTTTATTCCAAGCTGAACTTGCTAATTCAGCGCAATTATTTGTAAATAAATCGTACCAGTTATGTTCGGCAAAATATTTAATAACGATCTGTAATTGTTCTGATGTTATGCCACGGTCAATAGCCTTATTATCATTATAATCGAAATCTTCATCATATATTACATTAAACTCTATGTTGAAATGAACACCAGCAGTTGCACCATTGGAATTTCCATTGGAACTTCCACTAGAAGAATTTGTATTAGATGAACCTGAAGAACTTGCTCCGGATGAACCACTAGAAGAGCCGCCACCACCAGATGACTCACTTCCTGAAGAACCGCCAACAAAGCCAGAACCACCGCTGGGACCATTTCCACCATAGTTAAAATTTCCAATTGTTACATATTTTCCAGGTGTAACATCGTATTTTTGAGGTGACACGCTAACCCAATGGTCATTTGAATTGTTTTTATTATATATATAACCAGCCTCAAAATTTGTGAAATCCAATTTATCATTTATATAACTCTGATAAATAAGAAAAGAATGTCCACCATCAGGCCATTTGGAGTCGTTATATGAAATAATTATAAGTTCACCGGTAATTCCACCAGCAAGTCCCTTATTAAGTGGATCACCTTCATACTCGTATTTATTTCCACTTGGATCATCATATACCACTCCATAAGTTTCATCATAATCCAAAATTCCATCTCCATCAGAATCATTGCAACTCGGATCGGAGTACATAAAGAAGTAATATTCTTTTTTACCTGAACTTCCTATCTTATAACGAATAGTAGGATCAATTTCATGACCATCAGGAAGTCCGTCATTATCAGTATCAGGCACAGCCGGATTAGAGAAGAACGTGTCTGTTTCAGGGTCGTTTCTCAGAATCATACCATTCTGAATTCTGATTCCAGCCGCTTCAACTGCATCATACAGTCCATCTCTGTCGGTATCTTTAGTGTCAAAATCTCCACCAATACCGATTTCAGTATAAATATCAACAAGTTCATCAGCAGTATATGCCTTAAAGAACTCTCCATGTGAAATATTAGCTATTTCTTCGAGTCTTGAATCATATGATGAGCCTAAGCCAATAGTGTAGATTTTAATAGACTTTCTCTTGTCAGTGCTATTCTTATCATAAATAGAGTGAAGCAGAGAAAGTGTGCTGCTGTAACTTCCGTCTTCACCATCTGAAAGAAGAATAATTCTATTATTAGTATAATAAGCACCAATAGTATTTTCTTCAAAAGCGTTATAAGATTCTGTCAGTGCAGCGTAAAAGCTGGTTCCTCCATTACTTGTAATGTTCTGCAATGATAATTTCAAATTTTCCTTATTGTCTGTCATTGCCTGTGCTGTACTTGCACTGCTCGTAAAAAGAACCACAGCGGTCTTGTCTATAATGTTCATATTCCGAATAAACTCAGTAGCAGCTTCAATTCTTTGACAAGTCTTTGGAAATAGTCCTTCATACGCAGAATCAATTCCAGATCTGATACTTATCCTATCGTTACTATCCATGCTTCCGGAACAATCAATCGCTAAAACAGTATTATGATAAATATCAGGCTCTCCATGTGTTCCTTTTGCTCCTGGATTGTAGTCAAACTCCACAGCCCAAGCTTCAAACCACTGATACTTATCAACGACCATGTATCTGCTGAAATGAGTTGTCTGGATACTTACCAAGCTGTTTTTCTCATCATAGATTGTATTGAGTTCGACAAACTGGTAGTTATCTTCATCATACCACAAAAACAGAAGATTGTCAAATTTTGTATCACCAAGTTTAGTCTGGTCAATCTTGAAAGACAATGTAGCAGTTTCAAAATCGGAAGTAGTTTCGATAGAGAAAGGCTCTCCAACCAATCCTACTACACCGCTGCAGATCACGTCAGCGTCCATAATGCTCTTTACGGACATTGTACTTTGGAGATTACCAGTACCCTCCATCGAAACAATAACCTGTTCTACGGCACAATCTTTGTTCTCTACATCATATACATAAGTCTGATCAAACTTTTCCTCTCCGTCAGGAGTTCCGTCTCCGTCTGTATCGGGGAGATTGGGATTTGTACCAAGAGCGACCTCATCAGCATCACTAAGACCATCGAAATCGGTATCAGGCTCTAAAGGATTAGTTCCATAGGTGTTGACTTCATCGCCATCGCTCAAATTATCACTATCCGAATCGCTATCCCAAGGAGATGTACCCTGAACATATTCCTGATAGTTTGCAAGACCATCACTGTCAAAATCTTCATCTCCGTCCGCTACGCCATTGCTGTCTGTATCAGACAGTGTAGGATCAGTGCCAGTTTCAAACACCTCATAGCAATCATCAAGCATATCGCCGTCTGTATCTACAAGAGTTGCATCTGTTCCGAGGAACTGTTCTACGCAGTCGGGAAGATGATCTCCGTCTGTATCTTTGAGAATTACCCAATTATCATAATCCTCAAAGAAGTCAGGAAAATCGTTCTCGTTCTCGTCTTTCATGTACTGCCACTCATCATAGGGAATATCCAACGGTTCTGAGGTTGTCCCCACGAACGAGCTTGCATTACTGCTATTGTTCGCATTGAAACTGGGGCAAGTCAGAACAATACTCTCAGCAATGATAACTACATTATTGAGATTGAGATTTTGAGCATTGATCGTTACATTGCCGAACGGAGCATAGATAAGTCCGTTGAGATTTACATTCTGGCTTTCAATGAAAATATCTCCATATTTAGAGAAGATAACAGAATCATTCGTATTCTTTACTTCTCCGTAGAGATTAACATCTTCGAGAGCCTTGAGAGCATTGTTGATGTTGATATTACCTGTCAACGTAGCTTCACCCTGTACCTCAGTAGGTACATTGATATTGATGTTCATTTCATCAAGTATATAGTCCTCATCGTGTTCATCAACATTAGAAGCTGAAAAATACTGATTGTCTATGCTCTGCATCTATTATACCCCATTCAGCCCCGAAATGCAAGACCTACGCAGATGATTTTAAAGCGAACGGACAAAAAAACGACCTGCGAATAACCGCAGGTCGTAAAAATCGGTCGGTTTTATCTCAAACATACAGTAGTCTGCGCTTATTATCGCACCGATTTACGGAAATCCGAGAGCTTAGCCCTCTTCCTTCATCTTAGCGAAGCACGCGCTGCAATATACAGGACGGTCTTCCTTGGGCTTGAAAGGAACTCTGGCTTCTCCGCCGCAAGCAGCGCAGGTAGCTGTGAACATTTCTCTTTCGCCCTTAGCGGAGTTCTTTCTAGCATCTCTGCATTCCTTGCATCTCTGAGGCTCGTTTACAAAGCCTTTCTCAGCATAGAACTCCTGCTCGCCTGCTGTAAATACGAACTCCTTGCCGCACTCCTTGCAGACTAATGTCTTGTCTTCGTACATGATTTTTCCCTCGCTTAAAGTATAAAAATTTTGCCCGGTCGGACTTACACCGACACCTTTGATAAACAACGCTCTGTAATTAAGCTATCGGACCGTATATGCGGCTAAGCCGCTTTATATCTCAAGAATGGATTTCTTCAGCTTTCGTCTTGCTCTTTGCATTGCGTTATCAACAGACTTTCCCGAAATCCCAAGCCTGTCGGCAATATCTGCATACGAAAGCCCTCTTAAATACAGCTTCAGTACATTCCACTCAGTAGCCGTCAGCATCTGAGAAACACTTTTAAACAGCAGTCTCTCCTGCTCCTCACGGACAACAATACTCTCGGGACTTTCCTCCGAGCCTTCGCACAACATATTGTCTTCAAGCGAAACCGACGGATTATCGCCTGTTTTCAGCCCAAGCATTCTGTTTCTGATGCACACCGCAGCAAAAGTGCGAAAAGACGCTCCGCCGCTGGGACTATACGCCTTAACTGCATCGAGCAGACCCATAACTCCCTCCTGAAGGAAGTCATCAAAGTCACCGCCCGAAGCGCCAAGCTTAGCGGCCAGTGCGGAAACGGTTGAGTTAAAACGGATTATCAGCGCAGTCAAAGCAGACTTATCGCCCGCAGCCAATGCGGCAAGTTTCTCATCACTTACAGACGAGAACTGCTCGGCAAGCTTATGCGCCATGATACTCCTCCCAGCGCGGCTTGTAGTATTTAAGACAAAAAAGACGCGCTTATACGACAAAAATTTGTACAGATATATAATAACACATCGCGCGTAATTTGTCAAGAGAAAAAATTAATTTCTTTCAAAAAATCCCACACTCCCGGCAAAGCACAGCCGTTTTCCGAAACTCGACCGAAAATTCGGCTATCTTAGTGCATATTCCGCCCTGCCATCGGAAAAAATGTCGCCTCCGTGGCAGTCGTTAGCCACAACCAACGGAAATCTGTTGAACCGCAGTTTTTTTACAGACTCGCAGCCCAGATCGTTAAACGCAATAACCTCGCACTCAGTTATGCACTTGCCCGCAAGCGCGCCGGCACCTCCGATCGCGCACAAATATACGGATTTGTTTCTCACGATAGCTTCACGAACCTCCTCAGACCGTTCGCCCTTGCCTATCATTCCTCCGAGACCCATATCCAACAGCTTAGGCGCATACTTGTCCATTCTGCCGGAGGTCGTTGGTCCGCATGATCCTATCGGTCTGCCCTCCGGGGCGGGAGTAGGTCCGGCATAATAGATGACCGCGTTTTCGATATCATAGGGCAACTTTTCGCCGTTTTCTATCATACTCATTATACGCTTATGAGCGGCATCCCGCGAAGTATAGACTATACCCGACAGCAATATCTTATCGCCAACGTGCAGCTTATCGGCTGTTTTTTTCAGATCGCGCGCATCCAATTCCAAAGCCTGAGTCATATATTATCACCCTTCAAAACAATAGCAGGACAAATCCGTATGTGCGGGATTTATCCTGCCGTTTATAACTTATTTCTTTTTTTGCCACTCGTTCAAGATATCCTCATCGCTCTTGGGAGCCTCATCTTTTTCAGATTGGATCTCTTTTGCAAGGGCAGCCATCATATCCATATCTCTTGAGCTTACAGAACCTTTTCCCTTTCCACCGCTCATTTTAAGGCCTGTAACTTCATGATCCTTTTTTGCGGCAGCTGTGGGCTTCTCCGTATGCTTAGGAGCAGGATTTTTCGACATAGACAGACCGGCCCTCNNGAAGCCGATATTTCGGCTTTTTCTCTCGGAGCAGCCTTATTCGCTTCCATACTCTTTTCCATAGATGTCATATGAAAGCCGCTCGGCTTATGCTCCTCGATCTTAGCAGCTTCGGGGGCATCATGTTCCGATTTTGCGGATTTTGAAGCTGCGGGTTTTACGGAATCGGGAGCCGGATCACGGAATTGCAGCGACTTGCCGAAAGAAGTCTTGGGCTTCTCAGCAGGTGCCGCTGTCTTTGGTTTATCGGAACTATCGTCATTATCTCCGAGGCCTGCCATTGCAGCAGCCAGTGCCTGTGCGGCAAGCTGTGCGATCATATCCTGATTCTGGTCTGTTACGCCTTTATTACCATCGGCGGCATTGGCGCTTGGAGCGCTTTTTGGAGCGGGTGCAGTTTCATTTCTGCCGGCTCCGCTAAAGCTCGGTGCGCTTTTTACCGCTGAACTATCGTTAACTTGTCTATTATCGTTTTTTTTGCTAACTTGTTTTTCATCACTTCCTTTCAGATCATAATTAAAATTTGAGTTACCTTCTACAAGCTTCAATCCGTTTGCGACAAGCTCCTTCGCTGAGCCGACCTTAACGCTGCTGTCACCGAGCAGATCGTTAAGTATTGTAGAAAGCTTCTGAAGTGTAATATCCAACTCGCTGAATTCGGTTCTGACGGAATCTCTCAGTCCCTTGGACTGACCGAGGATCTGTCTTTCCTGCTCTCTTGCATTCTTTATCATCGCATCGGCATTGGCTCTCGCCGCAGAAACCGCAGCCTCTGCCTGAGCATTGGCAGTATCGGTAGTGCTCTTAGCCTCTGCATTTGCATTAGCGACTATCTTAGCCGCCTGATTATTGGCATCTTCAAGAATCTGATCCTGCAGATCCTTAGCGTCCTGCTCCATCTTCTTTGCCGCTTCTTTTGCCTGAACGACAACCGCATTTGCAGACTTCTGAGCTTCCATAAACAGGCCGCTCATATCGAAGGCTGCTCCGCCGCCCGCTGCCGCATTAGCTTCGGCTTCCGAAAGCTTCTGTTTAAGATCTTCGATCTCGTTTTTAAGGCTCTTGATCTCTCCGTCCTTCTCGTTTGCTTCGTTCTCAGCGTTAGTCAACTGAAGCTTCAAGCTGTCGGTAGAAGCCATCAGCTCAGAAACCTTAGCGTTGGTTTCTTCAAGCTTCTTGTGGCTTTCCTCGATCTGCTTCTCAAGGACTTCCTTTCCCTCAAAGTCACCCGATGCAGCCGCAGCACCGCTTGCTTCGAGAGCTGCTATAGCGTCATTTTTCTCTCCGAGCTGCGTTTCAAGATTGTAAATCTTTGTGTTCAGCTCATCGACATAAGCAAGTACGTCTTTCTTATCAAAGCCGCCAAAGTTTACAGTACGCAAATAACCGTTGCCTGCCATAATTAAACAAACCTCCTGTTAATATTAAAGTTCAAAACTTGTGAACGTAACAACGCCCTTGTAATAATTAATTATACAATATTTTGCATTTCATTTCAAGTGCTTTTACAAGGTAATGTGAATTTTTATTTATTTTGAACAAAATCACTTTTTCTTTTTTAGCAATACTATTGAAACAACCACAGTCGAAACTATTGCAGTCAGTGTAGCGAACCAGGTAAACGGTAACGGCAGATCCGTATTCATACCGTAGAAGCTGAAAACCATCGTCGGTATCGCCAAAATGATCGTAATTACAGTCAGCCGCCACATGACCATATTCAGGTTATTTGAAATAACAGACGCAAAAGCTTCCATCATGCCATGCAAGATCCCGGTATAGATACTGGTCATCTCTATCGCCTGCTTGACCTCTATCAAAACATCATCGAGCAGATCCTGATCCTCCTCATAGAGTTTGATGACTCTGCCTCTGTTGATCTTCTCGAGTGTAACGTCATTAGCCTTCAGTGATGTTGAAAAATATACGAGTGCTTTTTCCAGTCCGAGAAGCTGAATAAGCTCCTGATTTTTCAAAGCGCCTTTAAGCTGCTGTTCAAGACCGTAGGAAAGCTTTTCGATTTGTTTGAGGCTGAAAAGAAACTTTGCGGTGATCTTGAGCAGGCACTGAAGCACGAACCGTGTTTTCATATTGGTCTGCATATTCTTGATAGTGCCGCTCTCTATTTCGGTAAGAACGCTGTTTTCTTTGGAGGAAATCGTGATAACATTATCGTCAGTAAGAATAATGCCTATAGGCATAGTATAAAACAGTGTGTTATCCGCCTTAGATGTGTCTGCCGCAGGGGTATCGACAATTATCAGTGTCTGGTCGTCCTCTATCTCTATATGTGAGCTTTCCTCCTCATCGAGTGACGATAGAACAAAGCCCGAGTCAAGTCCTCGTTCGTTGACCAGATAGTCTATCTCGCTCTGATCCGGAGAGGTAACGGAGATCCAGCAGCCCGCCTCGGCTTTATCCAGAATCACAAGCTTACTGCCGACGGTTTTCAAATACTTAATCATAAGCACAAGCCTTTCCTCGGCGAAGCGGCGGCTCTACTTTTCGAGTGTGCGCGTCAACGCCGACTTTATTATTTTTTTGCACGGGACAGTCCCGAGAGGGTCGGGTTTCATAGCGCACCTCCGTGATCTCAGATTTCGCCCGCTAAAAGCGGTCTACATATAATTATAGCAGAATGTTTTATTTTTTGCAAGCACTAAGGGCAAATTGGAAAGAAAAATTCTGTAAAAAAGCAGACCTCCCCGTTTCGGGGAGGTCATATAGGAGAGATTTACTTTTTATTGAAAATGTTGAAGATGTCGTCGTAGTAGTTAGGGTTATCTGCCGCAGGCTTTGCGGAAGTATTGCCCGAAGCCGTTTCCGCCTTGGGAGCCGCCGGTGTCGGGATATAGTCTCCGCCGGCCTTTGGAGTATCGGCAAAATCAGCAGCGATAACCGTGATAAAGATCTCGTCTGTAGAGTCTTCCTTGTAGTCCGTACCGAAGATGATCGTAGCCTCAGGGTCAACAGCATTTGTGATGATATTTGTCAGTTCATCAACGTCATCGGTTATGATATCATCAGACATAACGATATTGATAAGCAGTCTTCTTGCACCGTTGATAGATGTTTCAAGCAGCGGGCTGGAGATAACCTGCTTTGCAGCATCCTGCGCCTTGTCCTTGCCCTGACCGTGACCGATCGCAATGTGTGCATAGCCGGCGTCCTTGAGTATTGAGGTAACATCGGCAAAGTCAACATTAACAACACCGTTTCTGAGGATAATATCGGCGATCGACATAACTCCGGTTTTGAGTATTCCGTCGGAAAGAGCGAATGCCTGACGCATAGTCAGCTTCTGGTCGCCGCTCAGCAGCTTCTGGTTGGGGATAACTATAAGCGAGTCAACATTCTTCAGAAGCTCGGTGATGCCGCTTTCCGCCTGAGACATTTTCTTTGCGCCCTCGAAAGTAAACGGCTTTGTTACGACCGCGATCGTCAGCTTTCCAAGCTCTCTTGAGATCTCGGCAACAACAGGGGCCGCACCGGTTCCCGTTCCGCCTCCCATGCCTGCCGTGATAACGACCATATCGGCGTCCTTGAGAGCCTCAGCGATCTCTTCTTTATTTTCCTGAGCGGAGGATTCACCTACCTCGGGCTTTCCGCCTGCGCCCAAACCGTGTGTAAGCTTTGTTCCTATCTGGATCTTCTCTGTAGCCATCGACTTCTTCAGAGCCTGAATATCTGTGTTAACGGCTATGTAGTCAACATTGCCGTAATCAATAGAACCCGAAGCAGCTTCCGCAGCGATACAGTTAAGTGCGTTTCCGCCGCCGCCGCCGACGCCGATAACCTTGATCTTTGCTCCAAATGTTTCTTCGGAATTGATTGCCCAACTCATTTTGACATCCTCCTATTTTGTTCTGATATTTTACAAATGTTTTTCTTATAAAGACATTATTCGATATACTAATATAGTATCACAACCTCCGCAAAATATCAAGTGTTTTTCGCAAATTTCACTGACTTTTTATGGAGAAAACAAGAATTTGCGGAATCTGCTCTCGCATTTCGGAGGAATGTGTCGCTATTTAAGCCCGTTATTGAATTGATCCTGAAGCGGCAGGTCACTGTTTGGATCATCATCATATTTTGAATAATCGCTCGGTGCCTCTCCGATAAGAGATCCTGAAAGCTTGTCGCTCGCGATTACAGAAACGCCGTTTGCATCGTTGAGATAATAGATAACGCCGTTGAAATCCTCTTCTATTCTGCTGTCGATCGTGATCCTCACGGCATTCAGCTTATATTCAAGATCCAGCGAGCTGCCGAGCAGAATGTTTATCCTGCTTTCGTAATTGAGCTTTATATCGGTTCTGTCCGTAATATTGATCTCGACAATATTCTTCATGCCTGTCTGCTCTATCGTGCTGATGATAGTCTTGACGATACCCGGCTTCATCGCGTCGTCGGATTCTGCGTTCTCTCCGATCTCAAACCTGTTCAGCTCAAAGCCCTTCACGGTGATAAGACCGGACTTGGGCTTTTCAAGACCTGCCTCCAGGATTTTGCCCTTATCACTGATGACATAATATTTTCCGCCGTGTTCGATATTCATCTGAGCGACAGCCTGTGTCACTCTTATTGATATCTTATCCGGAAAGTTCCTCAGTACCTTGATATCCTCGACATAAGACAGCGTATTCAGAACGCAGTTCTCTGCTGTATGAGCGTCAAGCCTTATAAGGTTATCGCCGACCTCAACTCCGCTGATCTGCCTTATCTGTTCAGCCGAATAGAGGTCTGTACCCGTGATCTCGATCTCGGTCGCATTAAAGAGGATCGTTACGGAAAGCAGAGTTATTGTTACAACGACAACAAAAAACGCGAGATAATAATAAAGAGTATACTTATTGCGTCTTTTTCTCCTGCCGACCTTGACCCTGTCACCGTTTATGACCTTATACTCCGAGCGGTCGGTCTGCTTTTTTTGAATATCCCGCATTTAATTATCACTTCCTCCGGTTTTCAAACCCGTTTTATTATTCCTCCGACAGACGAAAAAGCCGTTTCGATAGACTCATATCCCCTGTCGATATACTTTATATCTCCTACCTCGGTTATTCCTTCCGCTCCCAGCCCGGCAACGACAAGCGCCGCGCCGCCACGCAGATCACACGCCTTAACGCACGCCCCGGAAAGGCGCTTCACGCCGTCTACAACAGCGACCTTACCCTCGGTCTTGATATCCGCGCCCATTCTCACAAGCTCATCGACATGGCGAAACCTGTTTGAAAATATATTCTCAATTATTATACTTGTTCCGCGCGCTTTTGTCAACGCCGCCATAACGACCGCCTGCGCATCGGTGGGAAAGCCCGGATAGGGCATCGTTCGGATAGTTTTGACCGCTTTAAGCCCGCGTCTGGCACTGATGTATATTTTGCTGTCATACAGGCAGACGGTGCAGCCCATCTGCTCAAAAACGGGGATGACTGTTTCGATATCGCATGCCCTAGCTCCGAGAAGCGTCAACTCTCCTCCCGTAATTGCGGCAGCGCTGAGATATGTCGCGGCAACTATCCTGTCCGGGCAGACCTCGTATTCACAGCCGTGCAGTCTTTCGACCCCGTCGATAACAACAGTCGTTTCACCGAAGCCGCTTATCTTAGCACCGCATTTATTCAAAAAGCGCGCCAGATCACAGATCTCCGGCTCTCTTGCCGCATTATGTATAACAGTCTGCCCTTTTGCGGTTGCCGCGGCGAGAATTATATTCTCGGTCGCACCGACCGACGGGAACGAAAGCGCGATCTTAGCTCCCCGAAGCCCCCTGCCGACATCACAGTCCAGAGTGCCGTGTTCCTCGCGGATCGAAGCACCCATTTGCCTGAGCGCCGCAATATGCATATCTATCGGTCTTGGTCCAAGCTCGCACCCTCCCGGGAAAGACAGTCTGCATTTTCCGAGTCTTCCGAGTATTGCACCCAGAAAAACGATCGAGGAGCGCATCTCTCTCATAAGCTCGTCTGGAACATCGAAATGGGTCAGGCCGTCTGTATTGACAGTGACGCTCCCGCCGTTTCTTTCGCATTTGCAGCCGAGGCGGGATAAAATCCTGCAAGCAGCATAAACGTCACTCAGTTTCGGGCAGTTATGTAAGCTTGTTTCTCCTCTGGAAAGAACGCAGGCGGCAAGCAGAGGTAAGGCGCTGTTTTTTGCGCCGTGAACCGTTATTTCGCCGCTGAGCCTTCTCTCGCCCTCAATCACAAGCCTTTGCATAAGCCTCTCTCCTTAAATCATATTACAAAGCATAATATGCTGAGGAGAAGTTATTGGTGATTAGCCTTGGATTTCCTTTATAAGCTGATATAAAGCATTGTAGATCCTCTCATCGGTATCGGGAATATAAAGCCTGTGAGCATTTTCCGAAAGTCTTTCAAGCTCCTTGCGGTCCTCGCAAAGTCCGCTTACTGTGCTTATAAGCAGCTCCGGCGTAAGATTTTTTTCTTCAATTACTATTCCCGCTCCGGCATTATGGAGCACCATGCCGTTGTGATACTGATGATTGCCTGCAACGTTTGGTGAGGGGATCAAAACAGACGCCCTTCCCAGAGCTTCAAGCTCTGTCAGCGAATTGGCGCCGCAGCGGCTGATGACCAGATCGGCAGCAGCCATACAAAGCGGCATATTAACATAATCCTTTATTATAAATCGGGGATTTCCTTCAACTGTCACACCGTCAGCCTCAAGCTTCTCGACAAAATCCGAATAGCCCTTATATGTACCATAAGAATGGATATGATTTATCTTCGCGCCGCTTTTCTGCTCCCATTTCAAAAGCTCCGCAACATTTTCGTTAAGCACCTGAGCGCCGAGACTTCCGCCTGTAGAAAGAATGCATATCTCATCCTCGGCAAAGCCCAGCTCTCTTTTTGCCTCAGCCTTGTCTTTTGCCGAAAACGCCGCTCTGACCGGCAGCCCTGTCACAGCGTAGTCGATCTCGCCCTCCAAATACTCCTTGGCCTCAATGACAGTCAGCATGACCTTGTCAACCTTTTTTGAAAGGATCCTGGTCGTTACTCCGGGATAGGCGTTCTGCTCATGTATTGCCGTTTTGATCTTCATTTTTGCCGCTGCCCGGACTATCGGTCCGCTGACGTATCCACCTGTTCCGATAACGAGGTTTGGCCGAAAATCGTTGATTATCTTCTTTGCTCTGCTCCCGGCAAACATAAGGCACTTGGCTGCCTGAACATTTCTCTTGATGTTAGTCCACGAAATAGAGCGCTGAAAGCCGTGAACGTCTATCTCCTCAAAACGGTAACCCAGACCGCGGACTATCGTTGCTTCTATTCCGGTCGGAGTTCCCGCAAAGCAGACCTCGGCATCGGGGTTGTTTTTTTTGATTATTTCCCAAATCGCGACCGCGGGATTGATATGTCCTGACGTTCCCCCGCCCGCAAGCAAGACTCTGAGCATTTTTATCACCGTGCCTTTTTATGAATCAGCGCCAGATCACTCATGCCGTGACGCCTGTCTTGATATATTCAGAACGATACCCATTTCAGCCAGCTGAACAAGAAGAGCAGTTCCGCCAGAGCTGAAAAACGGCAGACTGATTCCCGTATTCGGGAAGGCGTTTGTTGCAACGCCGATATTCAAAAACGCCTGAAGGCCGATCTGAACGGTTATTCCGGCGCAAAGAAGCATTCCGAAGCGATCCGGTGCGTTGGAAGCTATGTAAAATCCCCTGAAAACAAACAGTCCGAAAAGGATTATTACCGCAAGCGCGCCGACAAGTCCCAGCTCCTCGCAGACGATAGCGAAAACGAAGTCGTTCTGTGCCTCGGGAAGCCATAGATATTTCTGTCTGGACTGCCCGAAGCCAAGCCCGAATATACCGCCAGAGCCTATAGCCAGAAGTGACTGATAGGTTTGCAGCGTCGAGCCGAGGACATCGCTTGTCGGATCTTTCCAGCTTTGCAGACGATCGGTGACATATCCGAAGCCGCTGCCGCTGCCTGCCATTTTCAGTGCAAGAAATCCGCCTACGCCCAGTACCGCAACCGCGCACAAAAGCGCAAAATGCTTGAGCGGAACACCCGAAACCAGCATCATTACCATGCCTATCGTTCCGAAAATCAAAACACCCGAAAGGTGCCGCTGCATAACAAGAACTAAACAGCAGGGAGCCATTATCAGAAGATACGGTCCGAGTGAAAACTTTATATCCTTGAATTTGGGATAGTTGAGTGCTCCGAGATATGCAAAAACTATTATAAATACGACCTTCAAAAGCTCCGATGGCTGAAAGGTGATGCCCGCAATCTCTATCCACCGCCGCGCACCGGCAACATTTGTTCCGACGAACGCCGTTACCAGGGTTATTGCAAACGTGACCGCAAATGCAAGATAGGCGATCTTCGTGTTCTGATACATATGATAATCCAGAAAGGAAATGCCGATCATAGCGAAAACGCCGCCTATTGCAAAAAGGAGCTGCCTGTTGAAATAATATGCGCCGTCGTTAAACTCCTTCAGAGCGAAAACGTAGCTCGCAGAGCCCATCATCAGAACTCCGATAACCAGCAGTATCAGCACGATCACAAAGAACGGCCTGTCAAGCTCCATTCCGATAAGGCGGAAATTCAGCTTTTTCCTCGCCTGTGCGACGCCTCTTTTCCGCGGTGCCTGCTCGATATCCCTGACACGGCGTTTTTCAGTCGCTCTTGTCATAAGGCGCACCCCCTTTCGCAAAATCATTTCAAATCGAATACTCTCTTATAGACCCTGTCCAGTTTCATTCCATGGCTGCCTTTAAAAAGAACGTAATCTCCCTCACAAAGCTTAGACTTCAGAAAACCGACCAGTTCGTCCTCGTTTGTAAAGCAGAAACACTTCTCGTCGGGGAATCCCTTTTTCACAGCTCCAGCCGCATACTGCGCCGCATCGTCCCCGTAACACACCAGAATATCCGCGCCTGCTGCGGCAACGCTTTCGCCGACGCTTCTGTGATACGCCTTTGAATTTTTGCCCAGCTCCAGCATATCAGCCAGAACCGCTATCTTCCGCCCCTTAGCGTTTGCCCGTCCGAAAACCGACAGAGCCGCCTTGACTGCCTCCGGGCTTGCGTTGAAGCAATCGAGGAACAGGTCTATACCGTTTTGTGTTATCCTGTTTTGGCGAACCCCTTCGGTCCTGAACTCCGCCACTGCCTCGGCAGCAGCCTCAGGCTCGACCCCGTAGTACATTCCGACGGCAAAGGCACAAAGTGCGTTCTTGATGTTGTGGTCGCCGCCGACGTTTATGCGGGCAGATATCTTTTTTCCGCCGCCGTAGTTTATCGTAAATCCGGCTCCGTTTTCCTCTCTGACAATATCCGAGGCAAAAACGTCCGCTTCTTTTTTACTTATCGAATAGGTTATGCGCTGCCTTCCGTCGCGAAGCTGAGCCGAAGCGAGTAATTTGTCATCAAGACAGGTTATAAGCGGAGCGCTGACCGGCGCGCCGTCGAAGATCTCCATTTTTGCACGAAGTATGTTCTCCTGACTTCCCAGATTGCCGATGTGCGCTGTGCCTATATTCGTGATAACGCAAAGCTGCGGCAGTGCGGTTCTGGAAAGGCGCGAGATCTCTCCCGAATGTGACATTCCCATTTCTATAACAGCCGCCTCTGTTTGCGAGGTTAAATTGAACAGCGTATGCGGCAGGCCTATTTCATTATTAAGACTTCCCTGAGTTTTCAGGGTGTTAAACCTTTTTGAAAGAACCAGATAAATCATTTCCTTGGTCGAGGTCTTTCCTGCAGAGCCTGTGACCGCAACCATTCTCAGCCCTTCAAAACGGCTTCTGTAAAACCTCGCAATGTCGCTCAGTGCTTTCATCGTGCTGTCAACAATGATGCATTTCGCTCCGTCGATCGGTCTTTCGGATATCACCGCTTTCGCGCCTTTTGCCATAGCCTGCACAGCAAAATCGTGTCCGTCGAAGCGCTCGCCCTTTATGCATACAAACACCGAGTCCTCACCGATTGTCCGGCTGTCGGAGGATATTCTGACTATGTCATCGTCGGCAGGATAGCCGAAGGAGCCGCCCACGGCGCTGACTATATCATAAAGCTTAATTGGTTCCAAAATACGTCACTCTCCAAGGGTGTCAGTTTAAGGCGTCAAGTGCTTCCTTAACGACCTCACGTTCATCGAAGTGTATTTTTACATTGCCCGCCAGGATCTGATAGTCCTCGTGTCCTTTTCCACAAAGGACTACGGTATCTCCGCTTTGGGCGTTCTTGACAGCCCAATGAATGGCCTCCCGCCTGTCTGTTATCCTTACATACGGGACATTGCCCATACCCTTCAAAACGTCCTCAATGATTGCGTCAGGATCCTCGTTGCGGGGATTATCGGAAGTCACTATAACAAAGTCGGAGTACTCGGAAGCCGCCTTAGCCATGAGCGGGCGCTTCTTTGCGTCGCGGTNNCCGCCGCATCCGAACAGGCAGACCACTCTGCCCTTTGCGCCGCCCCTGACGGCTCTGAGTATGTTTTCCACAGCGTCGGGCGTATGGGCATAGTCACAGATGACAGTAAAGTCCCTGCCGGTTTCGATTACCTCCGCTCTTCCCCGAACGCCGCTGAAGCCGCGAAGCATATCGGCGCACTTTTCGCCGTCGAACGACAATGACTCCATAGCAGCGATAACTCCCAGCGAGTTTGAGACGTTAAAGTCGCCGGGCATGGCAAAATCAACGTGAAAGCGCTTTCTGCCGTCATAGCAGTCATAGCTGACGCCGTTTGCCGCAAGGACGCAGTTGTTTGCCGAAATGTCAGCCGTGTCGCTGTTTTCGCTGAACGACATTTTATCGCATACGATCTCATTGAAGCACCGCATTCCGTAATCGCTGTCGATATTGATGACCGCCCTCTTGCAATGCGAAAACAAGATCTTTTTTGCATGATAATAATTCTCCATTGTTCCGTGAACGTCAAGATGATCCTGCGTAAGATTGGTGAACACGGCAGTTTCAAAGATCAGCCCGTCGACTCTGCCCTGCTCCAGTCCCTGAGAAGATACCTCCATAACGCAGAAGTCACAGCCCTTGTCAGCCATCTGCCTGAAGATAGCAAAAAGCTCGTCGGCCTCGGGCGTAGTTCTCTCGGCGTGCAGTATCTCGCTGCCTATCTCGTTCTGGCAGGTTCCGATAAGACCGACCTTATAACCCATGCGGGTCAGCAGATATTTTATAACCGTGGTCGTTGTGGTTTTTCCGTTAGTTCCCGTAACTCCGACAAGCCGCAGGCTTCTTTCCGGATGACCGAACCACGCCGCCCAGACTCTCGCCAGAAATTTTCGGGTATCCGGAACAACGATCTGTCTCTCCAGCCCTAGATCATGCTCGGCAACTACCACCGCAGCACCATTTTCAAGCATCTGCTCAGCCTTGTCGTGTCCGTCGAAGGTCGCTCCCCTGACGCATACAAACATCGTGCTTTCGCCCAAGGGCTTTCTGGTATCGCTGGAAATGTCGGTTATCTCAACGTCCGGCAGATCAGTTTCGGCAATGTTTTTAATCAGTTCGTAAAGCTTCAAAATAATCAGTCCTTTTACTGTGATGAAACGGGAGCATGGAAGGTTACAGAAATAATGCTTCCCTTATATACGATCGTTCCCGCTGCAACGCTTTGGTCGTAGCCTGCCTTTGCTCCCTCAACGTAAGCTGCACTGCCCGACGGGAGGAGGTTCAGCCCGGCGTCTTTCAGCTTGGCTTGAGCCTCACTCAGCGAAAGCCCCGCTATAGAGGGAACTGTCGTTGTTTCGGCAACTGCGTTTTTGTCGGTATAAAGTATCACCGTGCTGCCACGCTTGGTCGAGCCTGTATTGGGCACCTGAGTAACGACCGTATCTCCGCTTCCGATAACGTTGACGTTCAGACCCAGAGCCTCAAGGGTCGCTTTGGCGTTTGTAAGCTCAGCACCCTCGGTGTTTTTAACTGTAACAGCTATCTGCTCCAGCTCATCTTCGGAGTATTCCGGATAGATTCCCAGATAGGGCAGAATAGTCTGCAAGACCTCTGTTGCATACGGTGCCGCAACTTGGCTGCCGTAATACTCGCCGCCTTGGGGATCGTCTACGACTATCAGCAGAATTACCTGCGGATCGTCGGCAGGGGCAAAAGCACAGTATGATCCGACGTATATTTGCGAGCCTCCCGGAAGATCGAGCTTTTGCGAGGTGCCTGATTTTCCGCCTATTCTGTAGCCGTTTATGTATGTATTTCCGCTCTTCGCGTTTTCAACAACATATTCGAGAACCTCGCGCATCTGTGCCGAAACGTCCTCGGAAATGACCTGTCTTTTGATAACAGGCTCTATATCTTTTACAACGTTGCCGTTTGAGTCAATGATCTTATCCACTACCTGCGGAGTAACAAGATATCCGCCGTTGACAACTGCCGCATAAGCTGTTATCATCTCGATCGCAGTGACCTTATTAGTCTGACCGAACGAGCTGGAAGCCAACTCTACAGGTCCCATATTGTTAAGTCTGACATAAAGGCTGGAGGCCTCACCGGGAAGATCTATACCTGTCGTTTCCGTAAAGCCGTAGGCCGCATAATACTCGCAGAACTTTTCTTTTTCGAGCGACTGACCTATTCTTATAAACGCCGGGTTGCAGGAATTCATCATGGCGTCGTAAAGATTCTGAAAGCCGTGGTCGTAGCTCGACCAGCAGTGAAAATCCTGTCCCGAAACATCGTAAACCTTTCCGCAGCCGAAGGTGTCGTTTATCGAGATAGTCTGCTCCTCAAGCGCAGAAGATGCGGGAATGACCTTGAAAACCGAGCCCGGGAAGTATATCTCGCTTATCGCCTTGTTTTTCCACTGGGTCGCCCATGCGGTGGATTTTGCCGCCGTCTTGTCGTCCCCCTCGGGCATAGCGGCTATCTGCGCCGCTGTGGCAGGGTTTGTTATTTCGGCAGGATTATTCAGATCGTAGCCGTAGGTTGAAGCCATAGCATAGATCGCGCCGGTGTTGGGATTCATTACGATACCTGTCGCTCTGCCGGTCGGATTATGGTTCTGAACACATTTGAGCAGGGCGTTTTCAAGTGCCGACTGTATGGGAATGTCGATATTCAGCACCAAAGAATCTCCGGGCTGAGCGTCATAGGACTGCTTGTATTCATAAGGGATCTCGTTGCCGCGGTTGTCGGTGGCAATAAGTGTTTTTCCGTCCGTGCCGGCAAGATAGTCATCGTAATAAGCTTCAAGACCGTATATGCCGTAGCCGTCATAGTGAAGATGCCCGATAACCGAGGCAGCCAGACTGTTTTCGGGATAAAACCTTTTGGACGATTCGGTCGTGCCGATGCCGCTGAGCTTGTTTTCCAAAGCATAGGCTCTTATCAGATCGGCAACGTCCTTATCGACGTTCTTTTTCAGCTCCTGATACCGGTTCTCCTTCATGCATTTGGCTATGATCTGTGACTGGTCTATCTCCAGCAGACCGGCAAGCGTCTGCGCTATGTCGTTCATAGCGATCGGCTGAATTGTATCATCCTTCTCGGCGGCTGCCGCGATATCGTCTATATTCTGCCTGACCAGCACCGGATCGACATATATCGTATAGACCGTCGCGCTTTGGGCAAGGATCTGCATATTCGCGTCGTAAATGTTTCCCCGTGAAGCCGTTATAGTCGTGCTTTTAAGCTGCTGAGAGCTTGCAAGCTCCTGCCATTTTGAAGCCTCGGTGACCGAAAGCTTTATCATCGTGTAGATCAGGTAACCTATTACAACAAGAAAAACAGGCCAAATAAAGCCATTCAGCCTTTTCTTCATAGGTGAGCTTGGTTTATCGGACATTGTTTTCTCCTTTCCGACATTTTGTGCTGTTTTTACGATACGGTAAACAAAATGAAATTGTAAGCTTGGCCGACTCCGCAAAGGCTGTGAACTGAAGCTTCTGCCTGTCTTCAAGCACAATTTCCATTGTCGTTAACTATAGCAAGAAAGCTAAGGCTGAATACGCAGTCATACTTTCGTATTTCAGACTTAACTTTCTGTAATTATCTTATTCATTCCAATCCGAGATATTCCTTGAAATCCTCATACCATTCCTTGACGGACGAGAAAAATCCCGAGCTTTCCTGCGTTACGACCTCGGCAACCGTTACAGGCGGGATCTCGACAAATTCCACCTGCGACTTGTCAAGCTTGGTCAGCCCCAATGTATTTTCCGCATAATCCTCAACGGCTGTTATGCCGGTTTTTGCGGAAAGCTGCGCTTCCAAGTTGGCACAGTCGCTTTGCAGCTGTGCAAGCTGCTCGTTCATTTCCGACTGCTCGGCAGTCAGTCTGCTGACCTCGATCTGATTTGAGATTATTCCCGCGAGGACGATGACCGCCGCGATTGCAGGAGTGATTATCTCAACAAGAGGCAACGCCCGCACCTTTCTCTTTTTGTTTACCCTATGCTCTATCCTGGGCTTACGCTCTTCGATGCTCTCTGAATATTCATCATACTCCGGGTAGCTGTAAGCCAGATTATCGTTTATGTTTGCCAAGCGTCCTCACCTCTTTTACGTCTGATTTATTGTTTCTTCTTTTGTTTTTTATTTCTTATATTTTTCTTTCTTTTTGTTCTACAAATATTTTTTTCGCTCAAAGCTTTTCTATTATTCTCAGCTTAGCGCTTCTGCTGCGGTTGTTCTCCGACAGCTCCTGCTCGCCTGCCGTTATCGGCTTACGCGAAACAAGTCTTCCGCGCGGTTTCTTTCCGCATACGCATACGGGAAAGTCGGGCGGACATTCGCAGCCCTTGCAATATGACGCAAATCGCTGCTTCACCAATCTGTCCTCCAAGGAATGGAAAGTCATAATGCATAAACGTCCTTCGGGGTTCAAGGCGTCAAAAGCCTTGTCCAGAGCCACAGATAAATGCTCCAGTTCGTTGTTCACGGCGATACGGATCGCCTGAAAGGTTTTTTTGCAGGGGTTCTTTTCTCTTTTCATCTTTGCGGGAACGGCTCTTTTTATTATCTCTGCCAGCTCCCCGGTTGTGTATATTGTCTTTTGTTCTCTACATTTGACGATTTTTGCGGCAATACTCTGTGCGAATTTTTCTTCTCCATACTCAAAGATGATTCGTGCGAGCTCTTTTTCCGGCCACTCGTTCACGATATCCTTTGCCGAAACTCCCTCTTGGCTCATTCTCATATCCAACGCCGCATCGGCGTGATAGGAAAAGCCTCTTTCCGAGGTATCCAGCTGATGGGAAGACACTCCCAGATCCAAAAGTATTCCGTCAGCCCCGTCTATCCCCAGAGCTTCCAAAACGGTGTCAAGCTCCGAGTAATTGGCTTTTATAACGGTCGCATTATAATCTTTAAGTCTTTCGGTCGAGATCTCAACTGCGTCGGGGTCACGGTCTATTGCAATAAGGCGGCCTGTTGTCAACCGCTTTGCAATTTCCGTTGAATGCCCTGCTCCGCCTGCCGTGCCGTCTATATATATTCCTTCGGGCTTTATATTCAGCCCGGAGATGCACTCACGGAGCATTACGGGTAGATGATGAAATTCCACTTAAAAGTCCAGCTCCTCCATCTGACCCATAATATCGTTCTCGTCGATAGCCTCGTTGAAGCTGTCCCAATTAGACTTGTCCCAGATCTCCGCTCTGTCGCCGACGCCCGTCACAACTATATCTTTATCGAGCTTTGCAAAATCGCGAAGATTCTGAGGAACCAGTATTCTTCCCTGCTTATCCGCTGTGACCTCGCTTGCCCAGGAAAGGAAAAATCTTTGAAGACTAAGTCCCTTTGAAAGCGGAAGCTCACGGATACGTTTTGCCATCGCCGCAAAATCTTCAACCGAATATGCGAACAGACAGCCGCCCAAACCTCTCGTTACAACGAATTGCTCGCCTAATATCTCTCTGAGCTTGATAGGAAAGCTCATTCTGCCCTTGACGTCCATAGACTGACTGAACGAACCCATTAAGTCCTGCAAGCAACTCACCTCCCGAAAAATCCAAGCGTTTCAGAAAAGTTCAGGGAATGAATACCACCGATTAACACTTTTCACCGCTATGAGCCTATTATACAGCATATTTTTCAGGAAATCAAGCCTTATCCAAAATCCCGTCTTGACGTTTTTTACAATCCCCATCACAACATTTTGTGTGTTTTGACAACAAGCGGGGCGTTTTTACACCAATTGAGCTAAAATCGGCAGCAAAAAACAATTGTAAACTTTTTATGAACGCGAACGTATGTACACATAGTGATGCGTAAACAGCGCATTTTGCCCGCTGTTTCAAGTCTAACACAGCAAAGCGTCGCATTCAACAGGAAAACGCTGGCTGGGGAAACTTACATCAGGGCGCAAAAAAGCGCCTTGGGTCTTGACCCAAAGCACTTGATCTTACATCATATGTCATATGTCAAAAGCTTTCACTAGGATTCCACCATGATCCGGCGCTCAATCCGTATTATCCTCCAGCGCCATGATCTTTTCAACGCGTACTGCGTGCCTGCCGCCCTCAAACTCTGCGGACAGGAATGCCTCAACAAGCTCAATAGCAAGTCCGGCACCGACGACCCTTTCGCCGAAGCACAGAACGTTCGCATCGTTATGAAGCCTGGTATATTTCGCCGAAAAAACATCGCTGCAGCAGGCAGCCCTGATCCCCTTGATCTTATTTGCGGAAATAGACATTCCCACACCCGTTCCGCAGATGAGTATAGCCATATCGGCCGAACCGTCCGTAACAGCTTTGCAGACCTCCTTTGCCTTATCAGGATAATCACACTTTTCCCCTGTGCCGCAGCCGAAGTCCTTATACTCCACCCCGATCTCATCCAGATGCGCGCAGACTGCTTTTTTCAATTCAACTGCCGCATGGTCGTTTCCTATTGCAATAAGCCTTCCCATTTTCAAAATCTCCCTTATATTCATGAATTGGAATGTGCCTTGTCCTTTTCGGCCTTTGTATCCTGAAGATATACTGCCTCAAGCTTATCGGCTGTATACTTTCTCTTTCTCATAGCCAAAAAGCACACCGATGCGGCGTTGTGCATTCTGTCCTTTACCGGAGCGATCCTTGCAAGGTAGTTATCATAGAGACAGCGGTTTTTGATCTCCTCGCAGCAGTCGCCGACGACAAGAATCACTCCGCTGATTTTTTTTGCGAACGTCCTGACGTCCTCGACAGAGCAGACCATATCACTGCACATCCGCTCGATATCTCCGTAATGCACTCTGAAAGCGCCGAAATACACAACGTCCTTTCTTGCCTTCAGGACAGACAGAACAGTGGCATCTGACGCCGACACATTGCAGGCAAGCTCCTCCAGCACCGAAACTCCGCAGCACTTGCAGCCAAGCGACATACACATTCCCTTAACTGCCGCGACTCCTATACGGATACCAGTATATGAGCCGGGGCCGTTTGCGACGGCGATGCATCCGATATCCTTCATGTCTATATCGGCATCGTCGAAAAGCCGTTTTACCATAGGAAGAATGACCTGCGAATGGGTCAGCTTTGTTACCATCGTGGTTTCGGCAATAACACCGTTTTCGTCGCAGATCGCGGCGGAAGCTATTTTAGCCGATGTTTCTATCCCCAAGTACAGCAAGCCTTTCATCTCCCTCAACAGAAATCTCTCTTGTATTATCGTCGATCCTTACAAGTGTGACCGTAATGACATCGCCGTCAAGCTCATCTGCAATATTCTCGCTCCACTCAACGGTCAGAACGTTCTCACCGTTGTCATAGTCATAAAAGCCCGTTGTTTCAAGATCGCGTCCGCCGCTTATACGATACATATCAAAATGGATCAGACTGGTCTTTCCCCTGCCGGTATATTCATTAACAAGAGTAAAGGTCGGTGAAAAAACATCGTCATCAAGACCCATTCCGATAGCCAGACCGCGGGTGAAGGTCGTTTTTCCGACTCCCAGCCCGCCGCGATAGCAAATTATATCGCCCGCGCGCACAAGCTTTCCGAGCCGCTTTGCAAACTCAATAGTTTCCGCCGCGCTGCGTGTCACAACAGTAATAACAGTTTTCATATCAAACCTTCATCATAATAATAATTGAGCAGCAGGTCCACCATTCTTCCGTAGCTTGCCTTGCCATCGGCAACGCCGTTGAACTTAAGACTTGCCTCCATAGCCGCATCTGCGGCCTCATTGACCTTCTCCGAGGGGATCAGGGCGTCCTCGTCCTCCTGAACGCTTCGCCAGTATTCCTGATTTTCGACCATATCCACCCAGATCCCGTAGTCTATGCGCCCCTCAAGCTCGTCCAGTCTGTCGGAAAGTGCCTGATCCTTGCCCTCAACGGCGTCATACGCCTTTCCTCTGACATATTTGAGTGCCGAAAGATAGCCGCTGTAACGGTAATCGGCGTTATCACAGCTTGTGGTCGCGCGAAATGCAATAAAGTTAGCCTCGTCCTCCAGCATTATCCCCTGAGTATGAACAAGCTCATGAGTTACGGTCTCAGGCTTATTTGAATCATACATCAGCCTGTTATAGTTTGCCTCAAGCGTAAACGGAAAATATATGCCCATAAGATACTGCTGACTCATAAAGTAAGAGCATATGACCTTCTTGGGTCTTGTATAAAATCCCCTCAGCACCGGATACTCATCGGATAAGGCTGCCAGGGCTTCTCCCGCCGTGCTGTCAAGGTCGGCATTCAGCACAAATCTGTATTCTTCATCGCGCTCTATCTGCGACGAAGCCTCATTTGTCTGCTCTATCAGAACCTCATACAGATCAAGCAGCTGTGAGGCTGTGAAAGACTGCTCTGAAATGCCGTTTTTTGACGCAAACGACGAACACTGATACAAAATGAAGCAGTTAAGCGTTTCGGTCGCCAGAACATATGCGACACACCACGCAATGAATTTCAGGTAGATCCGCGATATCTTCCTTCGCCCGCCCTTTTTTATTATCATCAAAACGATGTAGGCAACAAGCGAAAGAGGCAATCCGAAAACGGCTGTCATGATAAGGATCTCACCAAACGAGAACGGCACCCATGACAACAGCCTGCCGAAGGTCTGGTTCCAGATCGGGAATATGTAGTCCAGATACCAATCGGCAAATCCGCTCGAAAGCCGCGCTGAAACGTTCAGCAGAATGCAGACGACATATACCGAAACAAGAGCTATCGTTCCTGCTCCGGGTCTGCGCTTTTTTGGCTTCTCAGGAGAAAGCTGCTTCCCTTCATCTTCCGAGAGCGCAGTCTGAACGTTCGTGATATCGAGCGCATCCATCAGAACAGACCGCTGATGTTGCCCGCATTGTCACAGTCGATATTATTTGCGGCAGGAACCTTGGGAAGCCCCGGCATAGTCATGATATCGCCCGTATAGGCAACCACAAATCCCGCACCTGCCGAAAGCTTCAGGTCGCGGACGGTTATCTTGAAGCCCTGCGGCTTGCCGAGCTTTCCGGGATCATCCGAAAGCGAATACTGCGTCTTGGCAACGCAAACGGGAATATCCGCAAAGCCGAGCGCTTCGATCTCTTTGATTGCCTTTTCCGCCTGTGCGGTATAGATAACGCCGTCGGCGCGATAGATCTCCCGGGCGAGAATGTCCAGCTTGTCCTTTATGGGGAGCTTCTCATCGTAGAGCGGTTTGAAATTTGAAGGCTTGTTTTCGATAGTAGCACACACCTTTTCGGCAAGGTCTGTTCCGCCCTCGCCGCCCTTGGCGAATATTTCGGCAAGAGATACCTCAACGCCCATTTCGGCGCAGAAGCTTTTCAGAACATCTATTTCGGCTTCGGTATCGGAATGGAAACGGTTGATTGCCACGACAACGGGAACTCCGAATTTCTGCATATTCTCAATATGAGTTTTAAGATTAACGATACCCTTTTTCAATGCTTCAACGTTTTCTGCGGTAAGCTCCGTCTTGGGAATACCGCCGTTGTATTTCAGTGCGCGTATCGTCGCTACCAGAACAACGCAGGAAGGCTTCAATCCCGCAAAGCGGCACTTGATATCAAAGAACTTCTCAGCGCCGAGATCCGAGCCGAAGCCCGCTTCCGTAATGCAATAATCGCCAAGCTTGAGCGCAAGCTTTGTAGCCCTGACAGAGTTGCAGCCGTGAGCAATATTGGCAAACGGACCGCCGTGCATGATCGCGGGAGTGTTCTCGAGAGTCTGAACAAGGTTAGGCTTCAAGGCATCCTTCAAAAGGGCTGTCATAGCGCCGCAGCCGCCCAAAGCCTTTGCATAAACCGGCTTACCGTCGAGATCGTAAGCAACGAGCATTCTTTCAAGTCTGGCTTTAAGATCCGCCAGATCCGCCGAAAGGCAGAGAATAGCCATAACCTCGCTCGCAACTGTGATCTGGAAGCTGTCCTCCCTCGGCACGCCGTTTACCTTTCCGCCGAGACCGACAACTATATTTCTGAGTGCCCTGTCGTTCATATCAAGGCATCTTTTCAGCAATATTCTTCTTTGGTCGATACGCAGAGCATTACCCTGCTGGATGTGGTTGTCGATGAGTGCGCAGAGAAGATTGTTCGCCGCCGTGATCGCGTGCATATCGCCCGTGAAATGCAGGTTGATATCCTCCATCGGAACTACCTGTGCATAGCCGCCTCCGGCAGCTCCTCCCTTTATTCCGAAAACAGGGCCGAGCGACGGTTCTCTCAGAGCCAGAACGGCGTTCTTGCCGATCTTTGCCATGCTCTCCGCAAGGCCGACGGAAATAGTGGTTTTGCCCTCCCCTGCGGGGGTCGGGTTGATAGCTGTTACCAGAATGAGCTTGCCGTTCTCCTTGTTTTCAAGCTTTGAAAACAGCTGCTCCGAGAGTTTAGCCTTATAATAACCGTAAGGCTCGAGATCCTCCTCCGAAATGCCCAAATTGGACGCTACCTCTTTGATTTTCAGCATTTTTGCATTTGAAGCGATTTCAATATCTGTCAGCATAATATTTCCTCCGTTTTTTAATCGTTTATTCATCAGTGCGAAAGGCCCGCTCAAGCGAGCTCCGATTAAATTATTATAGCACATCCCGTCGCGTTTTGCCATAGCTTTTAGAAATATTTTTGATATAACAAAATTATCTAAAAAAGCCGAAGCGCTGCGGCAAAGCAACCGCGCTCCGGCTTTCAATGTATTTCCAAGCATATGTGATCACCCGGCGAGCTGAATACTGCGTGTCACTCATATCTCGTTACGGTTTTCCAAAGCCTTATAAAGGGTGACCTCATCGGCATATTCAAGAACCGCACCTACCGGCAGACCGAATGCCAGTCTAGTGACCCTGACTCCGAGCGGTTTGAGAAGCCTTGAGATATACATAGCCGTTGCCTCTCCCTCGACTGTCGGGTTAGTGGCCATAATGACCTCCTCAACGCCGCCGTTTTGTATTCTTGCCAACAGCTGCTTTATCCGAAGACTGTCGGGCATAACGTTGTCGATAGGTGAGATAAGCCCATGCAGGACATGATAAACTCCTTTATATTCCTTTGTCCTTTCAAACGCCGTAACATCCTTGGGGCTTTCGACCACACAGATGACAGAGCCGTCGCGGCCCGGATTTTCACAGATCGGGCAAAGCTCCTTATCGGTGAGATTACAGCAGATACTGCATTCGTGAACGGTTTTATGAGCAGTGACAATCGCATCGGCAAACGCCTTGACCTCGCTGTCTGACATCGACATAACAAAGTAGGCAAGCCTCTGCGCCGACTTCATACCTATTCCGGGCAGCTTGGCAAAATGCTCAGCCAGAACGACCAGCGGAAGCGCGTTTGACTCGGCCATCGTTCATTAATAGAGGCCGGGAATGGAAACGCCGCCCGTTACCTTCTGCATCTCGGCATCAGACTCCTCATCAAGAACCCTGATCGCCTCATTGAATGCACTCATAACCAGATCCTGAAGCGTTTCAACATCCTCGGGGTCAACTACCTCCGGCTTGATGCTGAGCTTAAGTACCTGTCTTTTGCCGTTTATAGTAATGTCTACAGCTCCGCCGCCTACGGAAGCCGAAAACTCTCTTTCCTCAAGCTCTGCCTGAAGCGCCGTGATCTTCTCCTGCATCTTCTGAGCCTCTTTGAGCATCTGGTTTACGTTGTTGGACGGGCCCTTGCCCATACCCTGCGGAAGTCTTGCTTTCATAATAATTTCTCCTTATTATTTATTATCTTTTATTTCTACCGCTATGTTCGCGCTTTTTGCGCGTTCAAGCAGCTTATTGACCGGGTTTTCCCTGTCTGCCGGGCTGACATTCTTTGCCGAGCGGACTCTTATCGCAAACGACTTTCCGAAGCGCTCAAAGAGTATTCTGGCAAGAGGCTCTGCACACTTGGTCTCCTTGAACATCTTTAAAAAGAAGTCGTTATCAACGATCAGCAGTATTACGTTCTCGTAAATAAAAGCGTTCGACTTATCCAAAAATCCGGCGAGCGAAACATCTTCCTGAGAAAGAGTATCAATGATATCGTTCCAGCAGTCGAGCTTTTTGAAGTCCTCAGGCCGGAGCTTAGACAAATCGACCTTAGGCTCCTCAAGAGGCGACTGGCTTTGCGGAACGAGTCTTTCGTATTTTTTCTCACCTTTTTTTTCGTTCGGCGCGCCAAGACTTGCGCCGCTTTCCAAACGCATAAGCCTTTTTTCAAGGCTTTCTATCTCCGCACTTGAAGCTCTCGAAGACGGTGCTATGCTCTCGCCCGCTGTGCAAAGCTTTACAGCGCACATTTCCAGCTCGACTCTTTTTGCCGCGACCTTGGGCAGTCTTTCGGCACAGTCCTGCATGACATCAAGCATACGGAGTATCTCAGACAGATCAAGCGAAGCCGCTATCTGCCTTATCTTTTCGATCTCGCTCGGCAGGCACATGAACACGTCATCTTTTCTGACGGCCTTGGCCAGCATAACGTTCCTCATCTGAGAGATCAGTTCATCGAGCAGTCTTTGCATATCCTTCGACATATCGTAGAGCTCCGCTATGATCTCAACGGCACCCGCCGCGTCTTTGGAAACGAAGCAGTCGAGCAATTTAAAAAGATAGTCGCGGCCGGCAATACCCGCCGCAGCAGAAACAGTATCAACGGTAACATTTTCCGAATAGGCAATACACTGATCGAGAAGCGAAAGCGCATCTCTCATTCCGCCGTCGGCAAGCCTGCCAATAAGCGCCGCCGCGTCGTCATCAAGCACGAAGCTCTCCTGCGAGGCTATATATAAAAGCCTGTTCTTTATATCCTCCGGAAGTATCCTGCGGAAATCAAACCGCTGGCATCTTGAGATTATCGTGACCGGAACCTTGTGTATCTCTGTAGTTGCCAAGATAAATTTCACATAGTCGGGCGGCTCTTCCAAAATCTTAAGAAGCGCATTAAATGCACTTGCGGAAAGCATATGGACCTCGTCTATGATATAGACCTTATACCGGCATTTTTCAGGAGTATAGACCGTTGACTCCTTCAGCTCCCTGATATCGTCAACACCCGTATTTGAAGCGGCGTCTATCTCGACTATATCGCTCAGTATCTCTCTGTCGATCCCGTCACAGATCTCACAGTCAAGACACGGCGAACCGTCGCTTGAATTAAGACAGTTTATCGCCTTGGCAAATATCCTCGCGCAGGTGGTTTTTCCCGTTCCGCGGGAGCCTGTGAACAGGTAGGCATGAGCCGTCTTACCGTTTTTGATCTGATTTTTCAGTGTGGTCGTTATATGCGGCTGAGAAACAACGTCATCGAAAGATGTCGGCCTCCATTTTCTGTATAAAGCCCTATACATCCCGATTCCCCCATTCTTATAACCGCACTACAAAAAATCCGACGCATAGGTGTGCAGGCGAAACTGTGACACACAAAACAAACCGCTTAATGCTGCTCGGTTCCCCGCCTGACATGGTTCACAGCGTTTCATTGCACAGGACCTGCACACCTATGTATCGGAAGTGACTAGCCGATGCGCCAAACATAGTACACATTGAGTATACCACACTTTCTTCAAAATTGCAAGCTTTTTTTGAAATTTGCTTTTTCGCCTTAATATTCCCTTGACAATACGAGAGAAGAGTGCTATAATTTGAAATCGAGTTTCAGTTTCAAATTCGGAGGCGATATCTATGACGGGATACAATACCAGACAACGGCAAATGATCATAAGCTGTCTTAAAGAAAACAGCGACAGGCACATGACCGCCGATATGCTGATAAAACGGCTTTTGCAAAGCGGCGTCAGCGTCGGCAGGGCGACCGTATACCGAACGCTCGACAAGCTTTGCCGCGAGGGAGCGGTCAGGCGTTATGAGCTTTCGGTCGAAAACAGCGCCTGTTATCAATACATTGACGGAAGCGCGGACTGCGGCGAGCATTTTCATCTCAAATGCGAATGCTGCGGAGAGCTTATCCACCTGGACTGCGGCCATTTTTCAAAGCTCTCGGAGCATATCGAGAAAGAACACGCCTTCAAGGTTGACAATGCCAAAACCGTGCTTTACGGTCTGTGCGAAAACTGCGCCGCCGCTAGCATGAAAAACAGAGGTTAGAATTATGAATATATTCAAAAGGATCGTTTCACTGATCTCGGCTGCTGTTTTGTCCGCATCGCTTTTATCGGGCTGTGAACTGTCCGGTATATCAAAGGCGGACGACGGCAAGCTTCAGATCGTTACGACTATATTCCCCGCGCGCGACTTCGCAAGGCAGATCTCCGGCGACAATGCAGAGGTCACTCAGCTTCTCAAGCCGGGGCAGGAAAGCCACACATATGAGCCCTCGGCGCAGGACATTCTGTCTATCCAGAACTGCGACCTGTTTATATATGTAGGCGGAGAAAACGACGCTTGGGTGAGCGACATACTCGCTTCGTTCGATAAACCCGTCAATACCGTAAAAATGCTCGATTGCTGCGAAACGGTCGGGGAGGAGCCGCTTGATGGTATGGAATCCGAGGAACACGGCGATCACGAGACCGATGAACACATCTGGACATCCCTGAGAAACGCGCAGAAGATATGCCGTGAGATCGAAAATAAGCTTTGCGAGATCGACAAGGAGGGCGCAGACGGCTATAGGAGCAGGAGCGACAGCTACTGCGCGCAGCTTTGCAAGCTTGACGAAGAGTTTGAAAAAGCCGTTTCGCAAGGCAAAAGAAGCACTCTTGTTTTCGGTGACAGATTCCCCTTCCGATATTTTGCGGACGATTACGGTCTGGAGTGCTATGCGGCATTTTCGGGCTGCTCTACAGAAACCGAGCCGAGCGCAAAGACACTGTCTTTTTTAATAGACAAGGTCAGGAACGAAAATATCCCGACAGTTTTATATATCGAATTTTCGGCTAAAAATGTAGCCGATTCGATCGCAGAGCAGACAGGCTGCAAAACGGCACTTTTTCATTCCTGCCACAATGTTTCGCAAGCCGAGATAGACTCCGGCGCAACATACCTTTCTCTTATGGAGAGCAATCTTGCGGTGCTGAAGGAGGCGCTTGGCTGATGAGTATCCTTAGCGTAAAAAATCTTTCTGTCGAATATGACGGCTACGAGGCTGTGCATGATCTGAGCTTTGAGCTGGAACGCGGCGATTACCTTTGTGTCGTCGGTGAAAACGGCTCGGGCAAATCAACGCTTATGAAAGCGCTTCTCGGGCTTTTGAAGCCAAGCAGCGGCGAAATCAGGTATAACGGTCTGGAAGCTACACAGGTCGGATATATGCCGCAGCAGACCGACATTCAGCGCGACTTTCCCGCCTCGGTGACCGAAGTGGTCCTGACGGGCTGCTTAAAAGCCAA
>DLOT01000016.1:0-835 GCA_002479715.1 Ruminococcus sp. UBA7477
GACATTGAAGGGACTGACGGGAATTGAGCATACTTGCTGTTATCTTAACAACATTTTTCGCGGGAATGGGCGCCGGGCTGGGAACGGGTTTTGCAGGAATGAGCGCGGCTGCCGTTATAACGCCTATGCTTGTGACCTTTCTGGGTATGGAAACCTACACCGCCGTCGGGATAGCTCTTGCATCTGACGTCCTTGCCTCGGCAGTCTCGGCATATATCTACGGCAAAAACAAAAATCTTGATATACGGCACGGGCTGGTAATGATGTCAAGCGTGCTTTGCTTCACCGTGGTCGGAAGTCTGGTTTCAAAGCTCGTTCCAAACAGAACGATGGGCAGCTTTTCAGTGTTCATGACCTTTCTGCTCGGTATCAAGTTTATAGTCAAGCCTGTTATGACGACCAAGGCGGCAATGGAGGGTGTTTCGGAAGTAAAGCGCACTGTACAGTCTGTGATCTGCGGAAGTATTGTCGGCTTTATCTGCGGATTTATCGGCGCANNGGCGGCGGAATGATGATGCTGATGCTTCTGACGACAGTTCTCGGTTATGAACTGAAAACAGCCGTCGGCACAAGTGTTTTCATTATGACCTTCACCGCGCTGACAGGCTCGATTTCTCATTTTGCATTCGGCGGCGCTCCCGATATCGTCACGCTGGTTCTCTGCGTGCTGTTCACTCTGATCTGGGCAAGGATCGCCGCAAAGTTTGCGAATAAAGCGACCCCTGAAGTTTTAAACCGCGCAACGGGTATCGTTCTGGTCGCTCTGGGGATAGCGGTTTTCGCCTTTTCGCTGATAAAGTAAACTGCACAAATGGCAGCGTAACGCTGCACCAGC
>DLOT01000016.1:987-1393 GCA_002479715.1 Ruminococcus sp. UBA7477
CGACGGAGTGTCAAACGAACTTACAACATATTTTATAAACTTACTGCACAAAAGTGCGTATATTTGTTTGTAAAGTTTGTCTATCTGAACATTGACTTTCTGCCATAGTTTGACTATAATTATACTCAATATAAAATAAATCGAGGTCTTTACTATGCCAAACAAGCTTTACAAAACCGTTCTGGCGGCGCTTTTCGCGGCATTCATCTGTGTTGCGACGCTTCTTATCCAAATTCCCCTGCCCTTCAGCGGCTACGGCAATCTCGGCGACTGCTTCATTCTGCTCGCCGCCTGGATACTCGGCGGAAAATACGGTTTTGCGGCGGCAGGCGTTGGCTCGGCGCTGGCGGATATAATCGTCGGCTTCCCGGTATACGCCCTCGCGACATTCATCATTAAGGGAACT
>DLOT01000016.1:1431-1665 GCA_002479715.1 Ruminococcus sp. UBA7477
GGCCGAATGCGTTATGGTCGGAGGATACTTTCTGTACGAATGCATTCTCTACGGCGTTTCATCGGCAGCGCTCAACGTTATCGGAAACGGCTGTCAGGGACTCTGCGGACTGGTAACGGGCGTTGTGATGATAAACGTTCTTTCAAAGGCAGGCAGCCTTATTTTCAGGCTTCGCAAAAACAGCTGACCGCGCCGCGGCAAAGGTCAAGTCCGCTGAATAGGTGTATTTTGAAA
>DLOT01000016.1:1724-6945 GCA_002479715.1 Ruminococcus sp. UBA7477
TGGATAGAGTGTTTGGCTACGAACCAAAAGGTCGGGGGTTCGAGTCCCTTCTGGCGCACCAGCGGCGAGCCGCCGCGTGCATTGCGCCTCCGCATACGTTGCGGGGGCTTTTTGTATGTCTGTCGGCGCGCTATTATTTTTTTGAACAGACAACACACCGGCGTAACGCTGGATTCATTACTCCGCGGACTGTATCGTTCGCGGCGATTTTTTTACAAAATAGTCGCGCACGGCTCGTAATCTCCCCCATTGCGCTCAAAAGTCGTCAAAAGGTTACAAAAGATTAAGACTTCGCCTATTGACATATCGTTATAATATGTTATAATATAATTGGAATATAATAATGCATTGGAGGTAATCAATGTGAAAAAGCAGGACTTCGACTATATCTGGACAGATAAGAAGCGAACTCTTTTCGGTCTGCCTATTTCATTTACAAGATATTTTCTCACTAAAAACAAGTTTATAACCCGCACAGGCTTCCTGAGCGTATCAGAGGACGAGTGCGAGCTTTACCGCGTGACGGACAAGCGCCTGAAGCTGCCCTTTATGCAGCGGCTTTTCAAGTGCGGAACGGTATATCTGCACGTTAAAAACGACTCAGATACTCCTGTCAAGGAGGTACATTCCATTAAAAATCCGCGTGAGTTTATGAAGCTTCTTGAGGAGAATGTCAACAACGAACGTGACCGTTACAGCATCCGCGGCAGAGACATGGTCGGCGGCGGCCGCCCTCACCCCGAGATGATGGACGATGACGATTTTCATCTTTGATCTTTAACAACAATTCAGCCCCGTGCAAGCGCTTGCCTGCATGGGGCTTGTTTATTTAGCAATTTCAGCTCATATCCTTATCGACATTCACAACAGCAAAATACTTTTCGTCGACAGCCTTGAGCTTCTGCCTGATGCGCTCCGCCACCTCGCCGTCCGTCATGCCGAAACCGAACGGCACTACGACATCGAAAAGCAAATTGACGTGAGCCGTTCCCTTGGTCATTCTGAAATCGTGTATGGTCAACTTCGGGTCGATATCCGACACAAGCTTTCGGCACATCTCCTTGAGCGCGACCGTTTCCTCGTCCATGTTGTCAACCGGATCCATATGGATCGTCGCGACGCACTTGTACTCGGACTTCAGGTCGTCCTCGATAATGTCGATAAGTTCATGCGCCTCGCCAAAATCCATCGTGACGGGAACCTCGGCGTGAAGTGAAACTATCGTTCTGCCGACGCCGTAATCATGCACCATAAGATCATGAACGCCGACTATCTCAGGGTAGCTCATCACACGCTCATAGATCCGCTCAACCAGCTCACTGTCAGGCCGGGCGCCGAGCAGCGGCGTAACGCTTCCGCGAAATGCCTCAACTCCTGTGTAGACAATAAACAGCGACACAAGCAGACCTGCGATCCCGTCGGTATGAAGCCCCGTAAAAACGGAGATCAGCATTGAGATCATTACCGCGCAGGTCGCGACCGAGTCGGTCAGACTGTCAAGAGCCGTCGCCCGCAATGTCTGGGAATTGATATATTTGCCCAGCTTTCTGTTAAAAAGGAACATCCACAGCTTTGCCGCCACCGAAACTATCAGAATGACAAGCGCCAGCCGGCTGAGGACCATGTCCTCCGGGTGAATGATCTTGGATACTGACGATTTTCCAAGCTCGAAGCCCATCATCAGAATGACAAACGAGATTATCAGTCCGGAAACATACTCCATTCTTCCATGGCCGAAGGGATGCTCTCTGTCGGCAGGTCTGCCGGCAACACGAAAGCCGACAAGCGTTATCAGCGAGGAGCCCGCGTCGGAAAGGTTATTGAAAGCGTCTGCCATAACTGATATCGAGCCGGCGATGACCCCTGCAAGCAGCTTTCCGCAGAAAAGAACAATATTCATAACGATGCCCGTCATAGAGCCCAGACAGCCGATCCTGCGGCGTATGGCCGGATCCTTGGGATCGCCCTTGGCAAACAGATTTATAAGAAGCTTTGTCATAAAATCACCGTCTTTTGATTGCTGCGGGTTGTGTTAAGTCAAATAACTTGGCAGCGTTTGCAGTGCAGCGCATAGTGTAAAGTGTCCGGACTTTACGCGCTATCTGAGCATAAAGTGAAGCGGCATACCGTTTCGCATTGCGGTTTTGACCTCGCCCTGAATAAGCGGAAGAAAGTACCTGACAGCCTCGTCGGAAACGTTGTTTTTTCTGTCGGTTATCCATTTTTTCGGGAAAGGCTTTTCCTTGTTCGCAAAGTCTGCCGCGTTGCCCTCCTCTATGGTCACTACATACGGGATATCGCTCAGCCGCTTGAAATACATTACCTTGCCGGTGCTTCCCGACATTGCTGCCTGAAGTCCCGCTGCGCCGATCTGCTCCGCCTCGTCGATATCAGTCTTTGAGCAGATATGACTTGAGCAGCGCTGCATTACGTTAAGCTCTATTGATCTGACCTTGCAGCCTATCTCATTGGCGATGACCATCTCAAGCTGTTTGCCTATCCCTGACTGCCTTACATGACCGAATGCGTCAAGCTCCCGTGGGTAGTCGCTGTCGCCAATGGTTATCCCCTCTGACACCGCGACGATGACCGCCTGATGCTTTGCCTGCTCACAGCGAACGTCCTCAACAAAACGTGAAACATCAAAATCCCCCTCGGGGAGGTAGATCAGATGAGGCGCGATCTCGCCGTTTGCCCTCAGCATACAGGTCGAGGCTGTCAGCCAGCCTGCGTTTCTGCCCATTATTTCGATAATAGTAACGCTTTCGATGCTGTAGACCCGACTGTCGCGGATTATCTCTTGAACGGTCGAGGCGACATACTTTGCAGCCGAGCCGAAGCCGGGGGTATGATCTGTAACGCAAAGGTCGTTGTCAATGGTCTTGGGAACGCCGATCACGCAGATATCGTTTCTGCCTATCGCCTCAAAATACCCCGAAAGCTTCACGACCGTATCCATCGAGTCGTTGCCGCCTATGTAGATGAACTTGGATATGCGGTGCTTATCGAAGGTCGCGGTTATTTTTTTATACAAATTATCGTCCTGCCTGAAATCGGGAAGCTTACAGCGGCAGGAGCCGAGTATGGTCGAAGGCGTCTGCCTGAGAAGCTCCATATCGGCGTTTGTTGTTATCGCGGAGTTGAGTATTATCAGCCTGTCGTTATAGACGCCCTCTATGCCGTTTATAGACCCGAAAACCGTGTCTATTTCCGCTGTTTTGAGCGCCTGTCTGAACACCCCTACCAAGGAGGCATTTATCGCGCAGGTCGGTCCGCCAGACTGTGCTACTGCTATGTTCATTTTATCACGGCCTTTCGATTTCCTTTTGCGAGGTCAGCTCGTCGGACTTCTCCTTCAGCTCGCGGCTTTCTCTCAGCAGATCATGGAGAGTATCGGTGTCACCGCTGTCCAGAGCATTTTTATAGTCTGTCAGCGCATTGATGACGCAGCCTATCTCATAAGAGAGCGGCTTGCGGTTGAGCATAAAAAGCTCGGTCCACATATCCTCATTAAGATATGCGACACGGGTCATATCCTTGAAGCTTCCTGCCGAAAAGCCCTCCTGCATAAAGAGCGACGGACTTTTGACATATGAAGCCGAAACGATATGTGCAAGCTGAGAGGTAAAGGCGATCACCCTGTCGTGGGTGTCAGGGTCGGTGATGACGGTCTTGCGAAAGCGCATCTCCTTTGCCAGAGCGTCCAGCCTTTTGACTGCCTCCCCATCCGTATCCTTGTTCGGAGTTATGATACAGCTCGCGTTGTCGAAAAGGTTATCGAGCGAATACGCAAAGCCCGAAAACTCCCGCCCTGCCATAGGGTGACAGCCGACGAACGACACGCCTTTTTCCGAAAGCGGCAGGGTCAGCGCCTCAACGATCTCTTTCTTGATGCCGCAGGTGTCGCATACGACCGCTCCCTTCTTGAACTTATCGGCATTTTCCAGCGCATAGCTTATCGTGGCACCGGCATAAAGCCCAAGAAAAACAAAGTCCATATCCCTCAGGTCCTCCGCTGTTATAATGCCGTCAACAGCCTCTTCCCTTAGCGCCGCCTCGGCAGTTTTCTGGTTGCGGACTATCGCATAGACGCTGTGCCTTGTATTCTTTTTCAGTGTTTTCGCGATAGATCCGCCTATCAGACCCAGTCCGACTATAGCAATCTTCATAACCGTCAATCCTTATCCGCAAATTTCTATTATTGCTGCCGCATACACTCTAACCAGCATTTTCAGCCGCTCCAGAGAAATGCTCTCGTCAGCCGAATGCATTGCGTTATCCTCGCCGCGCAGCTCTGCACCGAAGGCTACTCCGCCCTCGGTCGAATGGGCATAGGTCACGCCCGTTTCACAAAGGCAGACGGCTCTCTCGCCCGTTACCGCCTCATACGCACGCTTCAGAGAGTCGATAAAGCCGCTGTTTTCGGGAACATAATGCGGCTCCATTCCCTCGTTTTCGTATATATCATAGCCTGCGCCGCCGAGCCTTTCTTCAACAACGCCAGAGATCTCGCCGAGCTTTCCGCTTACGGGAAAGCGGCAGTCAGCACCTATGGTGATGCTTTCCCCTTCAATCCTGCAAACGGTCAGCGCAAAGGTCAGTCCGCCCGACATCTCGTCGCTCATACACAGCCCGAAGCCCTCGCCGCCGTCCTGCCCATACGGGAAAAGGCCGGAAAGCTCCTTTGCCTCGGCGATATCCAGCTGAGCAAGAGCCGCTAGGAGCGCCGTCAGCGCATTTACTCCGAGATTAGGACGGGAACCGTGCGCCGCTTTTCCCAGAGCGGTGATCTCTATACAGCTTCCCTGCTGCTGAAGAGAAAATTTCGCGTTCGTTCCTGCGGCTGAGACCGCCTCGAGGATCTCGTCCATAGAGGTATTTGTCAAGGTGGCGACAGCCTTTGCAGGAATGGCATTGACAGCCGATCCGCTTTGAAGCGACACAAGTCTGCCGCCCGCACTCCTTGAAGCCCCTGCGCGCAGGTGAAGCATTCCTTTTTCGGCATTTACTATCGGAAACTCGCCGTCCGGAGTGATGACCTTTTCGGGCAGTGCCTCGCACTTTGAATAATAAGCGATATCTTCACAGTCAAGCTCCTCGCCTCCGCCGAAAATACAGCGGACCGAGGACTTCAGCGTGATGCCTAGCTCCGCGACCGCTTTGACGGCATAAAGTGCGGCAACGGCAGGGCCTTTGTCGTCTATCGCGCCCCGTCCGTAGG
>DLOT01000032.1:0-698 GCA_002479715.1 Ruminococcus sp. UBA7477
GACTTGAGGCGGAAGGCAGGCTCACTCTCAGCGAGGAGCAGAAGGCAAAGTGCGAGCGCTGCAAGGCCTGCACCGAGGAAAAACGCCGCAAGTGTGCGGAATGCTCCAATGCCGAGGGCGACAGAGCCGAGTGCGGAGATTGCGAGCTGACAGACTGCCGTGATGACGAGTTTGTCGGCTGCAAGCAGTTTGACTGCAAGCACTGCACGGTATGTGCATCTGTTCCCGAGGAGGAGTGGAAGGACAATCTGGAGCTTGTCGCAGACGATCTCAAGGAGGAGCTTAAAGGTCTGACCTCCGGACAGAAGCGTCTGAAGCTGCTTAAAAGACTTGAAGTCGTTGAAGCATTCAGGCTTTCGGGAAACAAGCCCGAATGGATGATACTGAATGCTATCCCGGTCATCCCGCCCGAGCTTCGCCCGATGGTCCTGCTCGACGGCGGACGCTACGCGACCAGCGACCTTAATGACCTCTATCGCAGAGTAATCAACAGAAACAACAGACTTAAGAGAATGCAGGAGCTTGAAGCTCCCGAAATAATCGTCCGCAACGAAAAGAGAATGCTTCAGGAGGCTGTCGACGCTCTTATTGACAACGGCAGACATTCAAGACCCGTTACAGGACCCAACGGAAGAGCCTTCAAGTCGCTTTCCGATATGCTCAAGGGTAAGCAGGGACGCTTCCGTCAGAACCTTCTC
>DLOT01000032.1:724-23886 GCA_002479715.1 Ruminococcus sp. UBA7477
CAGTGCGGACTTCCCAAGGAAATGGCGCTCGAGCTTTTCAAGCCGTTTGTTATGAAGCGTCTTGCTGACACAAACCCCGCGATCAATATAAAATCCGCCCGCAAGAAGGTCGAGAGAGCCGAGCCGGAGGTATGGGACGCGCTGGAAAACGTTATCCAGAGCCATCCCGTAATGCTGAACCGTGCGCCGACGNNCAGACTGGGTATCCAGGCGTTCGAGCCTGTGCTTGTTGAAGGAAGGGCTATCAAGCTTCACCCGCTGGTATGTACCGCATTCAACGCCGACTTTGACGGCGACCAGATGGCGGTTCACGTTCCCCTTTCCGCTGAGGCTCAGGCAGAGGCAAGGTTTTTGATGCTTGCCGCAAACAACCTGCTCAAGCCTTCCGACGGAAAGCCTGTTGCGGTTCCGTCACAGGATATGCTGCTCGGCTCATATTATCTGACATTGCTTCGTCCGCTTGACAAACAGCTTGATAAGGAGCTTGAGGCAGCGCGCGACCGTATGGCTGAGCTTAAAGCCAAGCTCGACGGCGAGAATGATGAGGAAGTAAAGAAGCAGCTCAAGGATGAAATAGACGAGCTGGCTCCAAAGCTTGTCAGAAGGGACGGCTTCTCAAAGAACGACCCGTATATCAAGATGGTCGATGACGAGGGCAACCTCAATGTAAAAGTGTTCCGCGATGTCAACGAGGCACTCATGGCCTATGACGCCAAGGAGGTCACGCTTCAGGAGCCTATCAAGGTAAGGCTTTCCAAAAAGGCAGGCGACAAGCAGATCTCCAAGCTGATAGATGCCACCGTCGGCAGACTTATCTTCAATGAGATAATCCCGCCAAACCTCGGCTACGTTGACAGAACCATCAGCGAGCGCGAGCTTGATCTTGAGATATCCTTCCTGGTCAAGAAAAAGGAGCTTTCAAGCATTATCGACAGATGTATCCGTATTCACGGAACGACTACGACCTCGGAGGTCCTCGATAAGATAAAGGCTCTCGGATATAAATATTCCACAAAGTCCGGACTGACGGTCGCAGTATGCGATGCGGTTATCCCTCCTCAGAAGAAGACTATCATTGAAGAAGCTGATGCTAAGGTCGCCAAGATGTACGCCCACTATAACAGAGGACGCATTTCAGACGAGGAGAAGTCAAAGCAGTTTGAAAATATCTGGAACAAGGCTACAGACGATGTTACAGCGGCTCTTCAGGCTAATATGGACAGGTATAATCCTATCAATATGATGGCCGACTCCGGAGCCCGTGGTTCTATCAATCAGATGCGTCAGCTCGCCGGTATGCGCGGACTTATCGCCAATACTTCGGGTTCGACTATCGAAATGCCTATCAGAGCCAACTACCGCGAGGGTCTTAACATCCTTGAATACTTCATTTCATCCCGTGGTGCCCGTAAGGGACTTGCCGATACCGCTCTGCGTACAGCAGACTCGGGTTATCTGACAAGACGACTTGTCGACGTTTCTCAGGACGTTATCATTCGTGAGGACGACTGCGGAGCTACGACGGGTATCGAGATATTCGATATCAAGAACGGCAATGCCGTTATCGAGCCGCTGACAGAAAGACTTGTCGGCCGTTACCTGGTTGAGGACATCAAGGATCCAAAGACCGGTGAGATGATCGTTTCACACAATAAGCTTATGGACGATAAGGACGCCAAGAAGGTTGCCGCCGCTCTTGCTGAGCAGGGCAGGACCAGCGTTGAGATCAGAAGCGTTTTGCAGTGCAGAGCAAGACACGGAGTCTGCGCTAAGTGCTACGGCGCTAACCTGGCGAACGGCAAGACCGTTACTGTCGGTGAGGCAGTCGGAACGATCGCGGCACAGTCTATCGGCGAACCCGGTACACAGCTGACAATGAGAACCTTCCATACCGGCGGTATCGCCAATGCGGAGGACATCACACAGGGTCTGCCGCGTGTCGAGGAGCTGTTTGAAAGCAGAAGACCTAAGGGCGCTGCTACGATAACAAGGATCTCCGGCGTGTGCAAGGTCGAGGAGATCAAGAAGATCAAGCAGGTCACCGTTACCGGCACAGATCCCGAGAATCCTCAGCAGGAGATCTACCAGATCCCTTACGGCTCCAAGATGAAGATCTCAGACGGTCAGACCGTTTCGGCTGGTGATCCGCTCACCGAAGGCTCGATCTATCCCGGCGATATCCTCGCGGTCAACGGTATACAGGCAGTCCAGAACTACATCATCACAGAGGTTCAGAAGACCTACCGTTCGCAGGGTGTTGATATCAACGACAAGCACGTTGAGATCATCGTTCGCCAGATGATGAAAAAGGTCAAGGTCGAGGACAGCGGAAGCAGCTTCCTGCTGCCGGGATCGCTTGTTGACAAGAACGAGATCGTGGAGATAAACAAGCAGATCCAGGAGGAGATAGACGCGGGCGTCGAGGGCGCGGCTCTTGTCGTTACCGCTCCGGTACTTCAGGGTATCACAAAGGCTTCGTCCAACTCGGACAGCTTTATGTCGGCGGCGTCCTTCCAGGAAACGACCAAGGCGCTTACAGATGCGGCGATCAGAGGAAAGGTCGACAAGCTGGCAGGTCTCAAGGAGAACGTTATTATAGGTAATCTTATTCCTGCCGGAACAGGTATGGATATGTATAACGGCGTTGAGATCACTCAGAGCGAAAGCTACATCGACCACGCAGCACAGTTCAATAACTGATATATTCGTAGAAGGGGCTCTTTTGCAGAGCCTCTTTTATTGAATATGTGCAAGATGTCCCGCATAAGACTTGGAATTTTATGCAGTTTTCAATGGATAATTATATTGACAAACGTCAAGAATTATTATATAATAATTAAGCGTGCCGATGAAGCATGAGGCTTTGTTATGCGCAAATTTTGATGAAAGGAGAGAAAATATGCCAACCTTTAACCAGTTAGTTCGTAAAGGAAGAGATGTTCTCGCAGTTAAGTCTACCGCACCTGCACTTCAAAAGGGTTACAACTCCAAGAAGAAGACTGCGATCGACCAGAGCTGTCCGCAGAAGCGCGGAGTATGCACTGCCGTCAGAACCGCGACCCCTAAGAAGCCTAACTCAGCTATGAGAAAGATCGCCAGAGTTAAGCTTACAAACGGAAACGAAGTAACGGCTTACATTCCGGGCATCGGACACAACCTCCAGGAACACTCTGTTGTTCTTATCAGAGGCGGACGTGTCAAGGACCTCCCGGGCGTTCGTTACCACATCATTCGCGGAACACTTGACGCACAGGGCGTTGCAAAGAGAATGCAGGCCCGTTCCAAGTACGGCGCAAAGAGACCGAAGGCAGGAGCAGCCAAGTAAATCCTTGTACCAAGGAAAGACTGAAGCTCAGATCACAACAGTAAAAACTCTATGCCGCGCAAAGCGCGGAGACCACAGTGAATGTGGAGTTTATATATAGTATAACCTCTGCAAGCGCTGACGGGGCGGCTATAAGGCATTTTTATGACGAGGAGCCGAGCGAGTACCAATGAATTCATTTTGTGAAGGAGGGAATTAAAGTGCCGAGAAGAGGTAAGGTTTCAAAGAGGGAAGTTTTGCTTGACCCTATCTACAATTCCGAAATCGTTACAAGACTGATAAACAACATAATGCTCGACGGAAAGAAGGGCGTTGCACAGAAGATCGTGTACGGTGCATTCGAGATCGTAGAGGAAAAATCGGGCAAGCCGGCTCTCGAGGTTTTTGAAGCAGCAATGGAAAACATAATGCCTAGTCTTGAGGTAAAGGCACGCCGCGTAGGCGGTGCAACATATCAGGTTCCTATGGAGGTTCGTCCGGAAAGACGTCAGACTCTTGGACTGAGATGGATAACCAAGTACGCTCGTTTGAGAAACGAAAAGACTATGAAGGAAAGACTTGCTGCCGAGATTCTTGACGCTGTAAACGGCGTCGGCGGTTCTGTAAAGAAGCGCGAGGATACACACAAGATGGCAGAAGCCAACAAGGCTTTCGCTCACTACAGATGGTAAGTTAAACAGGAGGATATTATGGCAAGAGATTGTTCATTGCAAAATACCAGAAATATCGGTATTATGGCGCATATCGACGCCGGTAAGACAACTACTACCGAGCGTATCCTGTTTTATACCGGTATAAATCACAAGATCGGTGAAACGCACGACGGCGCAGCAACGATGGACTGGATGGAGCAGGAGCAGGAAAGAGGTATCACGATCACCTCGGCCGCTACTACCTGCTACTGGAAGGGACACAGACTGAACATCATTGACACTCCCGGTCACGTTGACTTCACTGTTGAAGTTGAACGTTCACTGAGAGTTCTCGACGGTTCGGTAACTGTTCTTTGTGCAAAGGGCGGCGTTGAGCCGCAGACAGAAACCGTTTGGAGACAGGCCAACAACTACAAGGTCCCGAGAATGGTTTATGTCAACAAAATGGACATTATGGGAGCCAATTTCTATCACGTTCTCGATATGCTCCATACAAGACTCAAGTGCAATGCGGTTCCGATACAGCTTCCTATCGGCTCTGAGGATACTTTTAAGGGTATCGTTGACCTCGTTGAGATGAAGGCGTATGTTTATTACGACGATCTCGGAAAGGACATCAGAGTTGAGGAGATCCCCGAGGATATGAAAGAGCTTGCTCAGAAGTATCATTCGGAAATGGTTGAACACGTTGCCGAGCAGGACGAAGAGCTGATGGAAAAGTACTTTGAAGAAGGTACTCTTTCTATCGACGAGATCAAGACCTGCATCAGAAAGTCTACGATCGCCAACACTATGGTTCCCGTAACCTGCGGCACTTCTTACAGAAATAAGGGCGTTCAGAAGCTTCTCGACGCTATCATCGACTATATGCCCGCTCCGACAGACATCGAGGACATCAAGGGAGTAAACCCTGAGACTGGAGAGGCCTGCACAAGACCGTCCTCCGACGATGCACCGTTCTCGGCTCTGGCATTCAAGATCGCTACCGACCCGTTTGTCGGAAAGCTCTGCTTCTTCAGAGTTTATTCCGGTATCCTGGAAGCAGGCAGCGGCGTTTATAACGCAACAAAGGATAAGGAAGAAAGAATCGGACGTATCCTGCAAATGCACTCCAACCACAGAAAGGATATCGAAAGGGTATACGCCGGAGATATCGCGGCTGCGGTCGGACTGAAGAATACTACAACGGGCGACACGCTCTGTGATGAGAAGAACCCCGTTATCCTCGAATCCATGGAATTCCCCGAGCCTGTTATCCAGCTCGCTATCGAGCCGAAGACTAAGGCAGGTCAGGAAAAAATGGGTATCGCGCTTTCAAAGCTCGCCGAGGAGGACCCGACCTTCAAGACATGGACAGACGAGGAAACAGGTCAGACGATCATCGCCGGAATGGGTGAGCTTCACCTCGAGATCATCGTTGACAGAATGCTTCGTGAGTTCAAGGTCGAGGCTAATGTAGGCGCACCTCAGGTAGCTTATAAGGAAACCATGACCAAGCTGGCTGACGTTGACCACAAGTACGCCAGACAGTCAGGCGGTAAGGGTCAGTACGGACACGTTAAGATCAAGGTTGAGCCTAATGAGTCCGGCAAGGGCTATGAGTTTGTTAACGCAGTTGTCGGCGGCGCTATCCCCAAGGAATATATCCCCGCAGTTGACAAGGGTATTCAGGGAGCTATGAAAGCAGGCGTTTTGGCAGGCTATCAGGTAGTTGACATCAAGGTAACACTTTATGACGGATCCTACCACGAGGTAGACTCCTCGGAAATGGCCTTCTCGATCGCAGGCTCCATGGCCTTCAAGGAGGCTATGAAGAAGGGATCTCCGGTGATCCTCGAGCCTATCATGAAGGTTTCGGTATTTGCTCCCGAGGACTTTATGGGAACCGTTATCGGCGACCTCAGCTCCCGCAGAGGACAGATCCTTGGTCAGGAAGTCAACAACGGTACAGCACAGGTAGACTCGCTGGTTCCGCTCTCCGAGATGTTCGGTTACTCAAATGACCTCCGTTCCAAGACGCAGGGCAGAGGCAACTATACAATGGAACCGCACAGCTATACTCAGGTTCCTAACAACATCGCGGAAAAGATCATTTCCACGAGAAAGAAGTCCGACGAATAAATTTATAGTGAACGCCAAAATATTTTGTCGTTTGCTATAAAATAGGACTTGCAATTTGTAATTCTATCTGCTATAATGTATTCATTAAGCAGAAATAACATCAAAATCTAAGGAGGAATTTTTAATGGGAAAGGCACATTTTGAACGTACCAAGCCCCACGTAAACATTGGTACTATCGGACACGTTGACCACGGCAAGACAACTCTTACCGCGGCTATCACAAAGACTCTTGCTATGCAGGGTCTTGCCGAGAAGAAGGACTACGCTAATATCGACTCTGCTCCCGAGGAGAGAGAAAGAGGTATTACAATCAACACAGCTCACGTTGAGTATGAGACAAAGAACCGTCACTATGCTCACGTTGACTGNNTCAGATGGACGGCGCTATCCTCGTAGTAGCTGCTTCCGACGGACCTATGGCACAGACAAGAGAGCATATCCTTCTTGCCCGTCAGGTTGGCGTTCCTGCAATCGTTGTTTTCATGAACAAGGCTGACCAGGTTGACGACGACGAGCTTCTTGAGCTTGTTGAAATGGACATCAGAGAGCTGCTCGACAAGTATGAGTTCCCCGGCGACGATACACCTATCATCAAGGGTTCTGCACTTGCTGCTCTTGAAGCTCCCGATGATCTTAACGATCCTGCTTACAAGCCGATTCTTGACCTTATGGACGCTGTTGACGAATTCATTCCTACTCCCGACAGAAAGGCTGATCTGCCCTTCCTGATGCCTGTTGAAGAAGTATTCACGATCACAGGCCGCGGTACTGTTGCTACAGGCCGTGTTGAGAGAGGCCAGCTGAAGAACGGCGATGAAGTTGAAATCATCGGTCTTACCGAGGAGAGAAAGAAGACTGTTGTTACAGGTATCGAAATGTTCAGAAAGATTCTGGACTATGCTGAGGCCGGCGACAACATCGGCGCACTTCTCCGTGGTATCCAGAGAACTGAAATCGAAAGAGGACAGGTTCTTTGCAAGCCCGGTACAATTCACCCCCACACCAAGTTCCGTGGTCAGGTTTACGTTCTGAAGAAGGAAGAGGGCGGACGTCATACTCCTTTCTTCAACAACTACAGACCTCAGTTCTATTTCAGAACAACCGACGTTACAGGTATCGTTAACCTCCCTGCTGACAAGGATATGTGTATGCCCGGAGACAACGTTGAAATGGACGTTGAGCTTATCCAGCCTATCGCTATCGAAGAGGGACTTCGTTTCGCTATCCGTGAGGGCGGCAGAACTGTAGGTTCAGGCGTTGTTATCAAGATCAACGACTAATTTCGGATAATTTATCCTGTTTCAGGCACAGCACCGTTTTGGCGCTGTGCCTTTTTTCGCTTTTTCTTGGGGCGTTTTTGCTCTACCCCTTGAAAAATCTGTATGGCTGTGTTATACTTAATGTGTATGGCATAACGCGTAGACTTGTATGTATGAATATACATTATTTTGCTGTATAAAGTTGTGATAATATGCATAGATCATGCGAAAACAAGCGTGTTATATGTATAAACGGCTGAAAATATGCAAAAGCACTTGCGTTATCAGGCACAATGCTGTATAATCATAATAATATAAGAAAAGGGGTTTTTTCAATGGCAAAGGAAATTAAAAAAGTAGTTTTGGCTTACTCGGGCGGTCTTGATACATCTATTATTATTCCGTGGCTGAAGGAGAACTACAATAACTGTGAGGTTATCGCCGTTTCGGGAAACGTCGGCCAAGGTACTGAGCTTGACGGCCTTGAGGAGAAGGCACTCAAGACGGGTGCTTCAAAGCTTTACATAGAAGATCTGACCGAGGAGTTTATCACCGACTATGTTTATCCGACCGTTCAGGCGGGCGCGATATATGAGAACAGATATATGCTCGGAACATCGTTCGCAAGACCGATCATCGCAAAGAGGATCGCTGAGATCGCTCTTAAGGAGGGCGCCGACGCTATCTGCCACGGCTGCACCGGTAAGGGCAACGACCAGGTTCGCTTTGAGCTGGCGATCAAAGCCTTCGCACCCGATATGCAGATCATCGCTCCTTGGAGAATCTGGGATCTCAAGTCGCGCGATGAGGAGATCGACTATGCAGAGGCTCACAATATCCCGCTGAAAATAAACAGAGAAACAAACTATTCAAAGGATAAGAACATCTGGCATCTTTCGCATGAGGGCCTTGACCTTGAGGATCCTGCCAATGAGCCGCAGTATGAAAAGGAAGGCTTTCTGGAGATGGGCGTTTCACCCGTTCAGGCGCCCGATAAGCCCACATACGTTACCATTCACTTTGAAAAGGGTATCCCGACTGCCGTTGACGGCAAGCAGATGAACGGAACAGAGCTTGTTACTGCACTCAACAAGCTTGGAGGAGAAAACGGAATCGGACTTGCCGATCTTGTAGAAAACCGCCTTGTAGGCATGAAGTCCAGAGGCGTTTACGAAACTCCCGGCGGTGCTATACTGTATCACGCTCACGATGTTTTGGAAACAATCACACTCGATAAGGAAACCGCAAGAATGAAGCAGTATCTCTCGATCAAGTTTGCGGATATCGTTTATAACGGCCAGTGGTTTACGCCGCTCCGCGAGGCGATGAGCGCATTTGTGACCGAAACGCAAAAGACCGTTACCGGAGATGTTCGTCTCAAGCTTTACAAGGGCAATATCATAAACGCAGGTGTAACGTCGCCGTATACGCTCTACGATGAGAATGTTGCTTCGTTCGGCGATGACGCAGGCGCTTACGACCAGAAGGACAGTGCGGGCTTCATTAATCTGTTCGGCCTGCCGATAAAGGTCAGGGCGAAGCTTGAGCAGAAAAGAAACAAGTAGCCAACCGTTTGCAACGTTATGAGATAAGGAGGATATTATTATGGCCGACAACATCAAATACCAGCACGAACTGGATAAGAAGGTCGATATATCATATGACAGCCTTCCCAACTCGTCTTTTGAAGACGTTAACCTCGGGGATACCAAGTTCCGCAATGTTAACCTCAAGGGCGCGATTTTTGATGACGTAAATATGGAATGCACAAAGCTGAACAACGTTAATATGCAGCAGGCAGAGCTTACGGATATTTATATGGCTAACGCCAGGATCCTCGGGGTCAATATGACCGGCACAAGATTCGGCTGTTCGGTCATGAACAACGTTGAGTTCAGAAATCCTGTTATGCGCGGCGCGACTTTCGCATACTGTGATCTTACAAATGTCGAGATCAACGACTGCATTATCGACGGACTTAAAATTAACGGCATAGATGTCTGCAAGCTTATCGAGCAGCATCTGAAGAACACTGAGGAGTAAGAAGGGTTTTGCATCTTTTGGGCAGAGCGGCGGGCAAACAAGCTGCCGCNNTATGGCAGATATGATGTGGGCAGGCCGCTTTTCAAAGCAGGTCGACGATCGTGTAAACGACTTTAATTCGTCGATCTCCTTTGATGCGAGAATGTATAGACAGGATATTCAAGGCTCGATAGCACACGCGACAATGCTCGGAGAATGCGGTATTATAGACAGATCGGAGAGCGAGGCGATCGTCGCGGGGCTTCAGGAGATCCTTGCGGACATTGACAGCGGTAAGCTTCAGATCGACCCTGCCGCCGAGGATATCCATATGTTCGTTGAGGCTGAGCTTACAAAGCGTCTCGGTGCGACCGGCAAAAGGCTTCATACAGCCCGAAGCCGCAATGACCAGGTTGCGCTTGACATAAGGCTTTATCTGCGAAGTGAGATAGAAAACATTACTTCATTAACAGAGAGCCTTATTGAAACTATTCTGAAAATAGCCGAGAATAATCTGACTACAATTATGCCAGGCTACACGCATCTGCAAAGAGCGCAGCCGATCACTTTTGCGCACCATGTTTGCGCCTATGCCCAGATGCTTCTGCGGGACAGGGAACGCCTTGCGGATACGGCCGGAAGAATGAATGTGCTGCCCTTAGGAAGCGGCGCGCTGGCATCAACGACATATCCGATAAACAGACAGCGTGTGAAGGAGCTTCTCGGATTTGACGAGGTAATGCAGAACTCCCTTGACGGAGTATCGGACAGAGATTTCTGCATAGAGCTGGCAAGTGCGCTTTCTATTCTGATGATGCATCTGTCGCGTTTCTCGGAGGAGATCGTGATGTGGTGCTCGTGGGAATTCAAATTCATTGAGCTTGACGACGCCTTTGCCACCGGCTCCTCCATAATGCCGCAGAAGAAAAACCCCGATGTTACCGAGCTTATCAGAGGAAAAACAGCGAGAGTATACGGAGATCTTAATACTCTGCTTACAATGATGAAGGGAACTCCGCTTGCCTATAACAAGGATATGCAGGAGGATAAGCCGGCAATCTTCGATGCGGTGGATACAGTAAAGCTGTGTCTTAAAACCTTTATCCCGATGCTCGATACTATGCGTGTGATCCCCGAAAATATGCGCAGAGCTGCTGCCGGCGGATTTATCAACGCGACCGACTGCGCGGACTATCTTGTGAAAAAGGGAATGCCCTTCCGCGATGCATACAAGATCACGGGAACACTGGTCGCAAGATGCATAGAAAAGGGCGTTACGCTTGAAACTCTGCCGATCGAGCAGTACAGGGAGCTTTGTGAGGCCTTCGATGAGGATGTTTACAACGCCATAAGTCTTGAGACCTGCGTTATGCAAAGAAAGGCTGAGGGAGGCCCCGCACCTGAGAGGGTAAAGGAACAGATAGAATACGTTAAATCAAAGCTGAGGGATCGGACATAATGAAAACCAAGATATTTATAGACGGCAAAGAGGGAACAACGGGATTGCAGATCTTCGAGCGCCTTCCCAAACGGAGCGATCTTGAGATCCTGCTGATAGACGAGGATAAGCGCAAGGATAAGAATGAGAGAAAAAAGCTCATAAATGCGGCGGACATTGTGTTTCTGTGCTTGCCGGACGCGGCGGCGGTCGAAGCCGTTTCGCTGGTCGAAAATCCCGAGGTGCGCGTTATAGACGCATCAACGGCTCACAGGACAGATTCTGCCTGGGATTACGGATTTCCGGAGCTTTCTGCAAGGCACAGGGAGAATATCGCGGGGTCAAAGAGGGTCGCGAACCCGGGCTGCTATGCGAGCGGCTTTATCAGCCTTGTGTACCCGCTGGTTCAGGCGGGAGTGCTGCCGGAGGATTACCCCCTGACTGCTCACGCGGTTGCGGGCTACAGCGGCGGCGGTAAGAAGATGATCGCCGCTATCGAGAGCGAAAACAAGACGGAGGAAATGTGTTCGCCGAGGCAGTATGCGCTGACCCAGTGCCACAAGCATCTGCCTGAGATGCAGACGGTCTGCGGATTAAAATATACCCCGATGTTTAATCCTATCGTTGATGACTATTATGCAGGAATGGTAGTTTCCGTTCCGCTTATCTCGAGGGCGCTGACAAAAAAATATACGGCTGCGGATATCCGGGAGATCTTAGCCGCTCATTATGACGGACAAAGGTTTGTAAAGGTAATGGAGCTTGGTGGAGGGGACAGTCTGCCGGACGGATTTCTGGCGGCGAATACCCTTGCCGGGACAAATGATATGCAGCTGTTCGTTTTCGGAAACGACGAGCGCATCTTGCTTTGTTCGCGCCTTGATAACCTCGGAAAAGGCGCTTCGGGAGCGGCGGTGCAGAATATGAATATAATGCTGGGGCTCGACGAGGGTACAGGGCTATGATAACCAGTGTATATTTTGTCAGACACGCACAGCCTGACAGAACTGTTCACGATGACAGGACAAGACCTTTGACAGACGAGGGACTGCGTGACAGCATTGCTGTGGCAGACCTGTTGCAGGGACGGAATATCGACCTGCTGATGTCAAGCCCCTATAAAAGAAGTATGGACACTATCGGAGAGCTTTCAAAGCGTCTGGGAATGGAGATACATACCGACGAAGATTTCAGAGAGCGAAATGCAGGCGGTTGGCACGGAGATAACTTCCTTGAATTTATAAAAAATCAATGGGAAGATTTTGACTACCGTATTATGGACGGCGAAAATCTGCGTGAGGTGCAGACAAGGAACGTTTCCGCGCTGAAAAAGCTGCTTGCGGAAAACGAGGGCAAAAATATCGTACTAGCCACACACGGAACTGCGCTCAGCACCATGCTTAACTATTATTATCCCGAATATGATTACGGTTGCTTTATGAAGATAGTGGATTTTATGCCGTTTATAATCAGAGTGGATTTTGAAAACGGAGAGGCCGTAAAAGCGCAGGTTGAGCTGGTTATACATAAGGAGTATAAGTGATATGTCAGGGTATGTGACCTTCTGGTCTAAGGATTATGTGAAAAGACTTGAAAAATCGGGCGACAAAGGTCCGTTTACGGTGGTTTACGGAAGCCATCATACTAGAATGCCGAGCATTTCTTCCGTAAAAACGGGTGATATAATATATCCTGTCGCTATTCTGAAGGGAACACTTTGTGTTATGGCAAGGCTTGAGGTCGATAGAATAGAGCCTGCCTTCGATTTTCTGATGAGAGAAACGGGCAGGCGGTATTCCGCATTGGTGCCCGACAGCATTCACACGGCTATCCGCGAGGACGAAACAGAGCCTTTGCCGCACAAATTCCATCAGGAGCCTATAACCTGCTGTGCAAAAACCGCGGCAAGCGGAAAGGGGTCGGAGATATATCCGAGACCGATAGCAAAAGAAACGGTTTCCACCTTGCTGTTCGGAAAGACAAGGGCTTCGCAGAAGCCGCTCAGACTGAACAAGGACGGCGTTGTGCAAAGTGTTTCTCTAAGCGGATTTGTAAGAAAAATGAGCGATGAGACCTTCCGAATTTTTGAGCAGTTATTCAACGAATAGCATTCTAAGGAGAAAGATATATGAAAGAAATAACTAAAACGGCCTTTGAGGGATATGCCTACATAGAGGGCGGAGTATGCGCCGCAAAGGGCTTTAAGGCTAACGGGCTGTATTGCGGTATCAAGAGATCGGAGATCCCGGACGGCAATGAAAGCCCGATCAGCAGCAAGAAAAACGATATAGGAATGGTTATGTCCGATGTTATGTGCAATGCTGCGGCGGTCTACACACAGAACAAGGTCAAGGGCGCACCCATAACAGTGACAAGGGCTAATCTCGCAAAGACAGGCGGCAAGGCACAGGCTGTTATCGTAAACTCCAAAAACGCCAACACCTGCAATGCCGACGGCGAACAGAAGGCTGTCAGAATGTGCGAGCTTGCGGCAGGTCAGCTGGGTATAAAGCCCGAGGAAGTGATAGTTGCTTCCACGGGAGTTATCGGACAGATCCTTCCGATCGAGCCGATAGAGGCTTNNTGCATCGGGGAGCTTGCGGCAGGGCTTACCTACGACGGAAACGTTAGAGCCGCGACAGCTATTATGACCACCGACACGGTAAAGAAAGAGGTCGCGGTTGAATTTAACTGCGGCGGAAAGGTCTGCCGTCTGGGCGGTATGGCCAAGGGCAGCGGTATGATACACCCCAATATGGCGACTACCCTTAATTTTATCACTACCGACTGCGCTGTATCTTCTGAAATGCTTCAAAAGGCTCTGGACGAGGTAGTAAAGATCACATATAACTGCCTGTCGGTTGACGGAGATCAGTCTACCAACGATATGGTCGCGCTTATGTCCAACGGCATGGCGGGAAATGAGGAGATCACCGCGCAGGGCGAGGATTTCAATGTTTTCAAAAAGGCTCTTTATATCGTAATGATGAATATGACAAAAATGCTTGCAAAGGACGGCGAGGGAGCGACCAAGCTGATAACCTGCGTATGTTCCTCTGCACCCGATTTTGATACAGCCATAATCATTGCAAAAAGCGTTATCCGTTCACCGCTTGTAAAATGTGCAATGTACGGTGCGGATGCAAACTGCGGACGTATAATGTGCGCTATGGGCTATGCCGAAACTGATTGCGATGTCACCGAGGCTGACGTATATTACATATCAAATGCAGGCAAAATTATGGTTTGCGAAAATGGAATGGGACTTAGCTTTGATGAGGACAAGGCAAAAGAAATTCTCACTGAGGAAGAAATTGAGATTTTTATAGACCTTCACAGAGGAACATCTCAGGCGACTGCGTGGGGCTGTGATATGACCTACGACTATGTAAAGATCAACGGCGATTACCGCAGTTAATTTGTAGAGATAAAATGACGATAAGAAATATGACGCCCGAGGACTACGGCAAGGTCTACGAGCTTTGGATAAACACCAAGGGTATGGGACTTAACGATCTTGACGACAGCTGTGAGGGCATTGGCAGATTTCTTGAGAGAAATCCCAAAACCTGTTTTGTAGCCGAGGAAAAGGACGAGATCGTCGGCGCGATAATGGCGGGCCACGATGGTAGGCGGGGTTACATTTACCACACGGCGGTTGCGAAAGAATGCCGTCGCCGGGGAATAGGAACAAGGCTTGTTGAAAATGCGCTGTCTGCGCTTAAGCGAGAGGGGATTAACAAGTGCGCCCTTGTTGTTTTTGAAAGAAACGCGGGTGGAAACGGATTTTGGGAAAAGATCGGTTTTTCGGAAAGACCGGATCTGGTTTACCGCAACAGGGAAATAGAAAAGCTTATCAGACTCGATACCTGATATCATAAAATAAAGGAAGATGAACAATGGACATAAGCAACGGTATAAGAAGTCAAATACTCATTGACGCGCTCCCATATATTCAAAAATACCGCGACAAGGTCGTGGTCGTAAAGTACGGCGGGAACGCTATGACCAACAACGAGCTTAAAGAAGCCGTCATGAGCGATATCGTTTTGCTGACGGCTGTCGGCATTAAGGTCGTGCTGGTCCACGGAGGCGGACCCGAGATCAGCGGAATGCTCAAAAGACTCGGTATCGAGAGTAGGTTTATCGGGGGGCTGAGATATACCGACAAGGAAACCATGGAGGTCGTTGAGATGGTTTTGGCGGGCAAGCTGAACAAGGAGCTTGTTTCGCAGCTTCAGCTTCACGGCGGCAAGGCGCTCGGTATGTGCGGCGTTGACGGTCAGATGATAATGGCCAAAAAGCTTGAAGGTGAAAATGATCTCGGCTATGTCGGCGAGATAGTCAGCGTTTCGACAAAGCCGATAATCGAAGCACTCAACAGCGGTTATGTTCCGATCATATCGACAGTTGCTACCAGTGAGGACGGGCAGAGCTATAACATAAACGCCGATACGGCGGCGGCGAGGATAGCCTCCTGTCTGAGGGCTGAAAACCTTGTTCTGATGACCGATATTGTCGGTCTGTTGCAGAATAAGGACGACCCGACGACGCTTATTCCCACAGTCAATGTCAGCGAGGTTCCTTACCTTAAAATGCAGGGCATTATAAGCGGTGGAATGATCCCCAAGATAGACTGCTGTGTCGAGGCGGTAAGGCGGGGCGTGAAGAAAACCTGCATTATCGACGGAAGGGTCCCGCATTCTATTCTGATCGAACTGTTTTCAAGTGAGGGCATCGGAACTCAATTCGTCTGATATCAGGCGCGGAGGAAATATGGATAAAGTACTTTTCGAGGGCAAGGGTGTATGTTCAAACAAAAGCGAATACTATGAGCTGGTCAAAATGAACAGCCGTCACAAGGAGCGGCGTTTGCGCCCCATACTGCTGACCTGTGCGGTCTTGAGCCTTATCTTTTGTTTATACGATATAATCATTGATGAGAGCATAATGGCGCTTATTTCGGCGGGCTTTGCTTTTCTGATGTTCTATTCGACGACATTTTCATATCTGCCCGAGGCAATGAAGCTTTATGAAACGGATAAGAATACCGTCCTGAACGTAACTCTGTCATACGTCTTTTACGACAACAGGTTTTCGGTAACAAAAAAGGGCAAGGAGAGCTTTTTAAGCTACAGCAAAATAAACGACGTCAGGCAGAGTAGGACAAAGGTATATTTCTTTACCGATGACAAGACCTACTTTGTCGATAAGAATAAGCTCGGAGATGCCGGCGCGGAGGATCTGATTAAGCTTCTGAGATCCGAAAAGAAGAAATAAACAAAAGGGGATTATTATGAAAACGATAGAGAAATTCAATGAACACGTTATGCCTACCTACGGGCGCTTTGATCTTGTTATGGATAGCGGCGAGCATGAGGTCGCCACCGACGAGAACGGCAAGAAGTATATCGACTTCGGCTCGGGCATAGGATGTAACTGTCTGGGCTTTTGCGATGAAAGCTGGGTCAAGGCGGTCTGCTCGCAGGTACAAAGACTTCAGCATAACTCAAACTACTACTATACAAAGGTGCAGGCTGATTTTGCCGACAGGCTTTGCACTCAGACCGGCTATTCCAAGCTGTTTTTCGCAAACAGCGGAGCCGAGGCAAATGAGTGCGCTATTAAGCTTGCCAGAAAGTACAGCTTTGATAAATACGGCAAGGGCCGGCACAATATCATAACTCTTGTCAACAGTTTTCACGGAAGAACCATGGGAACCTTGTCTGCAACAGGTCAGGATGTTTTTCACAACTACTTTTTCCCGTTTCTCGAGGGGTTTGTCAATGTTAAGGCTAACGACTGCGACGATCTCACGGCTAAGCTTGACGATACGGTCTGCGCTGTTATGATAGAGTTCGTTCAGGGCGAAGGAGGAGTTGTCGCTCTGGAGAAGAGGTTTGTTGATAAGATCTTCGAGGAGTGCAGGAAGCGGGATATTCTTGTTATCGCCGACGAGGTCCAGACAGGTGTAGGAAGGACCGGAAAGTTTCTCGCCAGCGAGAACTTCGGCGTTCATCCCAATATAACCACCCTTGCCAAGGGCATAGCAGGCGGTTTGCCGATGGGCGCCTGCCTTGCGGATGAAAGCTGCTGCGACGTTCTGAACAGAAGCACCCACGGCTCAACCTTTGGCGGAAATCCGATCTGCTGCGCGGGAGGAAATGCCGTTCTCGACAGATTGCAGAGCGAGGGCTTTATGGAGAGCGTTTGCGAGAAGGCTGAATATATCCGCGGAAAGCTAAGCGAGATGCCTGAGGTCGAGAGCGTTTCGGGTATCGGCATGATGATAGGTATCAAGTTTAAAACCCTGAACGCTGCGGAGGTCTGCAAAAAATGCTTTGAAAAGGGACTGCTGGTGCTGACGGCTAAGGATAAGCTGAGATTCTTGCCGCCGCTGACCATTTCATACAGTGAGATCGACGACGGACTGAATATTTTAAAAGATATCATCGGATAAATTTATAATACTATATAACATCAGGAGGAAACAACTATGAAACACTTGCTGAAGCTGCTTGATCTTTCTTCGGAGGAGATAATGGACATTCTCAATCTCGCCGACCAGCTCAAGTATGAAACGAAAAACGGTATAGAGCATAAGGTGCTTGCCGGAAAAACCTTGGGAATGATTTTTCAGAAGTCCTCTACCCGTACCCGTGTTTCTTTTGAAACGGGTATGTATCAGCTTGGCGGACAGGCGCTGTTTCTTTCAAACCGCGATCTTCAGATCGGCAGGGGAGAGCCTGTGCAGGATACCGCCCGCGTTCTTTCGCGCTATCTCGACGGCATTATGATAAGGACCTTTGAGCAGAAGGAGGTCGAGGATCTGGCTGAATATGGCAGTATTCCGATCATCAACGGCTTGACGGACTTTTGTCACCCCTGCCAGGTGCTTGCCGATCTGATGACAATACGCGAGCATAAGGGTACTCTTGAGGGATTAAAGCTCTGCTTTATCGGCGACGGAAACAATATGGCAAACTCGCTTATTGTAGGCTGCCTGAAGGTTGGTATGCGTGTTGCCATAGCCTGCCCCAAGGGATATGAACCGGATGATGTGATCCTTGACTTTGCAAAAGCTTACGGAGATAAGTTCATGTTGACAGACAGCCCTATCGAAGCCGCACAGGATGCAGATGTTTTATACACCGACGTCTGGGCTTCAATGGGAGAGGAGTCCGAGGCTGAGGAGCGCAAGAAGGTCTTTGCGGGCTTTCAGATCAACGATGCCGTTTGCAACGCCGCAAATGAGGGTGCTATGGTTCAGCACTGTCTGCCCGCCCACCGTGAGGAGGAGATCACGGCTAAGGTCTTTGAAGCCCACGCCGACGAGATATTTGACGAGGCTGAAAACAGATTGCACGCTCAAAAAGCAGTTATGGTGCGCCTAATGGCAGACTGATCCCGGAAATTATAAAAAAATTTCAAAAAGGTATTGATTTTTTGAGAAAAGTATGCTATTATGTACTTGTGTAAATTAGATTTACACAAGTACAGCGTCTATTTTTGGGGAAAGGAGTAACCTAACAGATGTTGGAGTATATTATAGGATGGGCTGCAGCGTTTGTGTTTTTCCTGGTGGTCGAAGCTTTAACGTTTCAGCTGGTATCGGTATGGTTGGCGCTCGGTTCGCTGGCTTCGCTTGTCGTGACCGTTGTGTTCGACGACGTTCCTCTTTGGCTTCAGTTGCTGATATTCCTCGTTGTTTCAGTGGTTTCGCTTATAGCGACAAGACCGGTGGTCAAAAAGCTTGTCAAGGAGAAGCCTGAAACGAATGCACAGCTCGATGTCGGCCAGACGGTCATAGTGACCGAAACGGTCAACAATGAGCTTTCACAGGGAAGGGCAAAGCTTAACGGTGCATATTGGGCTGCTGTGTCGGTTGACAACAGCATTATCGAAGAAGGCTCGACTGCCAATGTCGTTAAGATCGACGGCTCGAAGCTGATAATCAAAAAGTAGAATCATAATTAAAACTTGGAGGTTGTTTTTTATGGGACCCGGCGGATATATTCTTATTATTATTGCGATCATCGCAGTTGTGTATCTTATTACAAGAATTAAAATTGTTCCTCAGGCATATGTTTATATCATTGAACGACTCGGTACATTTCATGCGGCAAGCGGCACAGGTCTGATCTTCCTGTTCCCGTTTATCGACAGGATCGCTCAGAAGGTTTCGATAAAGGAGCGTGTTGTTGATTTCAGACCGCAGTCTGTTATTACAAAGGATAACGTTTCGATGCAGATCGACACTGTCGTATTCTTCCAGGTCACAAACGCCAAGCAGTATACCTACGGCGTTGAAAGACCTATCTCTGCAATCGAAAATCTGACAGCTACCACCCTTCGTAATATCGTAGGTGACCTTGACCTTGAAGCGACTCTTACATCAAGAGATATCATCAACACGAGGATCACGGCTATACTTGACGAAGCGACCGACCGTTGGGGCATAAAGGTCCAGCGTGTAGAGCTTAAAAACATTATCCCTCCGAGAGAAATTCAGGACGCTATGGAGAAACAGATGAAGGCGGACCGTGAAAGACGTGAAAAGGTCATTCAGGCAGAGGCAGAGAAAAAATCGCAGATACTTGTCGCCGAGGGTGAAAAGGAGTCTAAGATTTTGAGAGCCGAGGCTGACAAGCAGGCGGCTATCCTTAAGGCCGAAGCCGAAAAGCAGGCGCTTATCCTCAATGCCGACGCTATTCGTGAAAAGAAGATGCGTGAGGCGGAAGGTGAGGCTCAGGCTATCCAGATGGTTCAGCAGGCGATCGCAGACTCTATAGTCAAGCTGAATGCTGCAAATCCTAACGAGCAAGTTCTGACGCTCAAGAGCCTTGAGGCATTCCAGAAGGCTGCCGACGGCAAGGCTACAAAGATCATCATTCCGAGCGAGATCCAAGGCATTGCAGGCCTTGCAGCCGGAATAACAAGCATCGTTAAAAGCGACGCAGCCGGTAAGTAAGCGATAAAAATTTACAGCCCGAAAGTGGTTTGAAAGAGCCGCCTTCGGGCTTGTTTTTTTGTATATACTATCCGTATAATGGGTATCTTCAATATAACATACGGCGTGCCGCGGCGAGAGGTTTTTGTTGACATTCCCTTATGTACAGTTTATAATAAAAGCAGATGAATATATTGATTTGCAAAGGAGAAAGGCAATGCAGCAGAAAAAAGATATTTTTGACAGGATAATGGATCTGCCTGTTTTCCGCACTTTTGAAAAGCCGTATAAAAAGCATAAGGAGGTTCTGCTGTATCTCTTTTTCGGCGTTCTGACAACAGCGGTCAGCTTTTTGACCGCCGGGCTTTCAAAGGCGGTGCTGGAGTCGGCTGGCGTCGGAGCAGACGGGGTTTCACTGGCAAGCACCTGCTTTTCGTGGGTCTGCGCTGTGACCTTCGCTTATGTTACAAACCGGATATGGGTATTCAGCTCGGAGGCAAGGGGCGCTAAAGCTATCCTGAACGAGGCGGCGGGCTTCTATGGAGGCAGACTCTTTACTTTGCTTGTCGAAACGGTAATGATGTGGGTCGGATATTCTCGGTTGGATTTCAATTATTGGATCACCAAGATCGTTGCAAATGTCGTTGTGCTGATCCTCAACTATGTTATCAGCAAGCTGTTTGTTTTCAGAAAGGAGAAATAACTTTGGAAGGTTTTCTTGAAGTGCTGCTGATTATAGGCTTATGGGGCGTTCTTCTGGGTTTGCCGTTAGGCTTGCTTGGATGGTTTGCCGCCTGCCTTGTTAAGTTTATCAAAGCTCCTAAGGATGACCCCGAGTATCGGCAAAAGAGAAAGCGGCGGCTGATAGTTTCGGCGGTTTTGGCGGGCTTTGTTGTTTGTTCTATAATAGCTCTCATGCTCATATTTATATCGGCTGTGGCGCATATGTAGGGGTGACGATCGTGAAGGATAAGATATTTTACAGGATAGTTGCGGTGCTTATCGCTCTGGGAATGGCTGCAACGATAGCTCTGATAGTCTATACATATCATCTTCATTCAGAGGTTTCGGTCATAACTTTTATTGCTAACGGAGGGTAACGGCTCTGAGTATGGATAAAAAGCTTTTAAAAAGACAGCTTGCGGTCATAACGGCAATAGTGTTGGGCTTTGCTCTTTTCGACTTTGCAATATATACGGTGTTCACGCGGAGGTGTATTGACCGCGCGAGCGAGGGAATGCAGGCCAAGTCGGTCGAGCTGGATAAGTATCTGCCCTTTGCCGAGAATACTTTGGCTGCAACAGTCGAAACCGATTTTGCGCTTGACGGAGATCTCCCGGTGCTGGACGGCGCGGCGGCGCTTTACCCTGTGTTTGCGGGGATAGCCGGCTCGGTTTATCCCGAGGAAAGCATTGATTTCGACGGCGAGAACTTCACAAAGCAAAGCGCATTGCAGTATTCCAACACAAGAGGAGCGTATAAGGCGGTCGTTGACGGCGATGCGGATATAATATTCTGCGCCGGACCCTCAAAGGAGCAGCTTGAATATGCGGAGGAAAAAGGTGTTGAGCTAGAGCTTGTGCCGATAGGCAGAGAGGCATTCGTGTTTATAGTTAACGTCGATAACCCTGTTGATGATATGTCTGCACAGCAGGTCCGCGACATCTTCTCGGGAAAGATCGCCCGGTGGTCGCAGGTCGGCGGAAGCAATCGGCTTATCAGTCCTATACAGAGAAACACTGGAAGCGGCAGTCAGACGGCAATGCTTTCTTTTATGGGCGGAGAGGAAATGCCGCATGATTTCGACGCAGCTTTCGGAAGCGCGATAGGCTATTCATTCCGGTTTTATGTTGAGGACATCGCAAAAGAAAACGGCGCAGTAAAAATGCTTTCTCTGGACGGAGTATATCCAAGCGCCGAAAACGTTAAAAACGAAAGCTATCCGATCGTCAGCAGCTTCTATGCGGTATATGATAAGGACAACAGCAATGAAAACGTGAAAAAGCTCATTGAATGGATACTTTCCGATGAGGGACAGCAGGTCATAGAGAAAAGCGGATATGCCGGGCTTGGGTAAGTCCGGTCAGATCGATCCCCGCCGTTGAACTTTACTCAAAAAGTCAAGACGGCGGGGGTTTTGTTTGCTATAATAAAGCTATGGAAAGAGAATCGGCGCCGATATCTTGCCTTAGGGAGATGGGAAATGTGAGAAGCTTTTGTGTGTTTGTGAGTGCGTTGGATTACATTGAAAATAATCTGTGCAACCTGATAACTCAGGAGGAGATAGCAAAAAACTGCTACTGCTCATTGTCGGCATTGCAGAAAATCTGGCGTTACTGCACACACACCAGCCTGAAGGAGTATATCTCCAAGCGCCGCCTGACGAGGTGCGCCGAGGAGCTGCTCAAAACCGACGCGACTGTAACCGACATAGCCTTTCGCTATCAGTACAATTCGCCCGAGGTGTTTTGCAGGGCATTCAAAAAGCTTTGGAACGTTTCTCCGTCCGAGTTCAAATCAACATGGCGGTTCACAGGGATCTTCCCTAAAATAACCGCCGACGAAAATAATTTTGGAGGTAATTATATGGGCAGAAGAGTTGATATTTCCGAGCTTTACGAACTTTTGAGGTCGATGGCGGTCACTTATGTTCTTTGCTTTGACATTGTCGGGCTGGACATGATAAACAAAAACTACGGTTATGCAGTTGGCGATGCGGTTATTCTTGAAACGGCAAGGCGGCTCGACAATGCGGCGGGAGATGAGTGTCCCGTATTCAGGATCGGCGGAGATGAGTTTTGCATGGTGACAGGGCTGACAGACAAATGTGCGCTTGAAAAGCTTGCGGACGCCGTGCTTTCACACAATGGAGAGGAGATAACGTCTGAGGGTGTTACATTGCCCGTGGCGGTCCGTGCGGCAGCGGTTAAGTATTCTGCGGAGAATTTTAACTATAAAGAGCTGTTTGACAGACTCTGGGAGGTAACAAACTCTGCAGACGCGCACGATACAAGCGAAATAAAGTATTTTGAGTGATCCAAGCTCACGATCCGTTAGAGGGTCGGGAGTCATGTAGAAATTATAGCCATAGTATTTTGGAGTTTAAATCTGGGATACTATGGCGTTTCTGTTGACTATGTAACGGCTTTGGTGTATAATTATTGCTAAAATAAATCGGGATTTGCAGCGTACCGCTGCACCAACAGCCGCCTAATTCTAGCATAGGCTATTAGAATACTTTTTGCTTAACGGCGGGTCAAACTCTTGTTGGATCAAACAGAACTTTTGCAACAGCGATGTGGCGGAACATTCGTTCCCCAGACCAAATCGAAGCGTAGAAGATAATACTCATTTGCCATCTCACTCTCAAACGTCTGAAAACACTAAGGGGGA
>DLOT01000032.1:23961-24787 GCA_002479715.1 Ruminococcus sp. UBA7477
CTTCAGGTAGTGTCACGCTGCAAATTCTGTTTTATGCGAATAAACAAATAATTATAAGACCGAAAGCGGTTGAGAAACTGCGGCGTTTATGTTGACATAGCAGTATTTTTAATGTATAATGTTATCAAACAAATCGGGAGTGACAGAGGAGGTTTACAATGGGGTTTTGGATTTTTATGTTGATTATGGATCTGCTTATTCCGATTACGATGATCGGTTTTGGAAGACAATTCATGAAGAATGCTCCAAGCAAAATAAACCCTGTGTTTGGATACCGGACCTCCATGTCTATGAAGAATAAAGATACATGGGAATTTGCTCATAAGTTCTGCGGTAAAATATGGTATGCTTGCGGATTGGTTATGTTGCCGATAACAGTAATACCCATGTTCTTTGTAATTGGGAAAAGTGAGGACTATATAGGGGTTATAGGAGGGATTATCTGCGGAGTGCAGCTTGTTCCTTTAATTGGCTCTTTTTTCCCGACAGAGATGGCACTGAGAAAGAATTTTGATAAAAACGGAGAAAAACGATAAGTTCTGATTTATGTAAATAAACAAATAATTAAAAAGCCCGAAAGAGGTCGAAAGACTACTTTCGGGCTTTGCTTTTATACGAGTATTGACCTTGAAGGGTCGGGAGATGTTGCGAAAATGTAAACGAATTTAAAAAATGTGTTGAGCGCTATTGAAAAAATCGGAAATTTATTGTATAATATTCTAGATATAATAATGTGTGCGGAGGGCTTTTCATGGACGAGAATAATGGTTTGCAGTTATCAAAAAATGTGAAAAAGAAAAAGAGCCGCGAGCTTCTGAAGGAAATG
>DLOT01000064.1 GCA_002479715.1 Ruminococcus sp. UBA7477
TGCCGACAGCGACTTTTCCGTGAGCGGCAGCGGGACCTTGTGCGACGGCGGCATTTCCTCTCAGGGGATACATGAGCCTGCGCTGAACGCACTGCGCGAGCTTCTGATCTGTGCGACCGTATGCAACGACGCAAAGATCACTAAGACCGAGCCGAAAGGCAAGCCAGCTTTCTGGTCTGTCAGCGGAGACCCCACCGAGTACGCGCTTCTGATAGCCGCGGCTAAGGCCNNAAGGGCGGCATAACTGTCGAAGAGCTTGGCGCAGAAAGGGTCTCGGAGATCCCGTTTGAGAGTGAAACACGGCAGATGTCTGTAACGGCAAAAATCGGCGGCAGCACATTTACATTCATCAAGGGCGCAGCCGACGCTGTCATTTCGCAGTGCGGCTATATCCGGCTTGAAACAGGTGCGGAAAAGCTGGACACTTCAAAGAAAAAGCTGCTCTTGGAAAAGAGCGAGGAGTGCGCCGCAAGAGCACTCAGAGTTCTGGCGTTTGCCGAAAGATCCGGCGACAGAACTGTTTTTCTCGGCTTTGCCGGAATGACCGATCCGCCTAGAAAAGAGGCAAAAGCAGCCGTTAAGCTATGCTCAAAAGCGCATATAAAAACGGTTATGATTACCGGCGACCACAAGCTTACGGCGGTTGAAACAGCCCGTCAGGCAGGCATCTTTCACAGCGGCGATAAGGCGCTGACAGGCGCTGAACTGGCCTCAATGTCTGACGGGGCATTGAACGATGTTCTCGATAAGGTAACGGTGTTTGCCAGAGTCAGTCCCGCCGATAAGCTCAGAATAGTCAGAGCCTTCAAGGCTAAGGGCGAGGTCGTTGCGATGACCGGCGACGGGGTGAACGATGCCCCTGCGGTCAAAGAAGCTGATATCGGAGTTTCAATGGGAAGCACGGGAACCGATGTCACCAAGTCGGCAGCTGACGTAATTCTTCTCGACGACAGCTTTGCTACGCTGACGACCGCTGTCGAACAGGGACGAACGATCTACGCCAATATCCGCAAGTTCGTGCGCTATCTGATCTCCTGCAACATCGGCGAGGTCATAACAATGTTTGTGGGCATTCTGGCAGGTCTGCCGATGGTTCTTCTGCCGACCCAGATCCTGCTTGTCAACCTCGTCACAGACGGTCTGCCCGCAGTTGCTCTGAGCGTTGAGCCTACCGAAGAAAGCGTTATGAAAAAAAGGCCCAGAAAAAAGGACGAAAGCTTTTTCTCCGGAGGTCTGATGACCCGGATCATTTTCCGCGGTATACTAATCGGCTTTTGCACCCTTTGCTGCTTTACACTGCTCCTCCGTTTCGGCGGCAGCGTTGATACAGCACGGACCGGCGCGCTTTTTTCGCTCGTCGCATCACAGCTTTTCCACGTTTTTGAATGCAAGAGCGAGGAGAAAAATCTTTTCACCGTCAATATTATAAACAACCTTTTTATGCTCGTCGCAGTCGCGGCGTCATTCGCGGTTATCGCCGCCACAGTATACTTTCCTCCTCTCCAGACGGTCTTTCAGACTGTCGCGCTCAGCCCCTTGCATCTGCTTGTTTCTCTCTGTCTGGCTCTTGCACCGTCGCTCGTATCAGCTGTTGCGGGCAAATTTTAACGATTTATCGGCGCGACGTGTGAATAAATTGTAAACAATATGGAAAGCCGTTGCAATCTATGTGAAAATGTAATATAATTATTTCGTGCAGTTGACGTTAATTGGTGATTTTGAATAAACTCGCTGTGCTAATTCACTCGGATAGGAGAGGAACAAAATGAAAAACTACGAACGCTCAAAAATCAAGAATATAGCCCTCACGGGTCACGCAGGCTCGGGAAAGACTACTCTTGCCGAAGCATTGCTGTTTAAGTGCGGCGCGACCGACAGACTCGGCAAGGTCGCCGACGGAAACACCGTTTCCGACTACACTGCGGACGAGATAAGAAGAAAATGCTCGGTATACACCTCGCTTTCATGCTTTGAAACCGCAGGCGCCAAGCTCGGTCTTGAGGAATTTAAGATCAATATGCTCGACACTCCCGGTCTTTTTGACTATGCAAGCGGTATGACCGAGGGCATTGCCGCCTGTGACTGCGCTGTCATCACCGTTTCGGGTAAATCGGGCGTTAAGGTCGGAACACACAAGGCGTATGACTGTGCGGAGGCTATGAAAAAGCCCAAAATGTTCGTTGTCACAAAGCTCGATGACGACAACGCAAACTTCAACAACGTTCTGACACAGCTCAAATCCGAGTTCGGCCCGACAGTGTGTCCTGTAGTCGTTCCCGTTATCGCCGACAGGAAGATCGTTTCATATGTAAACCTTATCGAGATGAAGGCTTACAAATACGTAAGCGGCAAGGCAGTCGAGACCGATATGCCGACTGCCGAGGTAGCTGCCAACATGGAATACCGCATAGACGGCCTTGTTGCCGCCGTTACGGAAGCCGTCGCCGAAACGGATGAGGAGCTTCTCGAAAAATTCATACTGGGCGAGCCTTTCACTCAGAAGGAGCTTATCGACGGAATACATAACGGAATGCGGGCAGGGGTCATCACTCCGGTCACCTGCGTTTCCGCCGCGACACTTGAGGGAGTTGATATGCTTCTCAAGGAGCTGACGCTGATGGTTCCGTCGCAGAGCGATGACGATACCGTTGAGGCGGTCTGCGGCGACGATATCGTTGAGATCGAATGCAATCAGAGCGAGCCTCTTTGCGCGTTCGTTTTCAAAACGATAGCAGACCCGTTCGTGGGCAAGATGTCGTTTATCAAGGTCATCAGCGGAAAGCTTTCCTCGGGTATGGATATCGTTAACGCAACGACAGGCAGCACGGAAAAGGTCGGCAAGCTGATAACGCTGGTAGGCAAAAAGCAGTCTGACGTTCAGACTGCCGTTTCGGGCGATATTGTTGTCGCCACCAAGATGAATGTAAACACAAACGACACTATCTGCGCGCCGGGCAGAGTTGTCGCGCTGGAAAAGGTCGAGTTTCCGAAGCCTTGCTATAACATGGCGATTAAAGCCAAAAAGCAGGGCGACGAGGCAAAGATCGCCGCAGCCATGCAAAGACTTCTTGAGGAAGATATGACTATAAAATACGAGATGGACACCTCGACAAACGAAATGATCCTCTCCACACTCGGCGGTCTTCACCTTGACAGTATCGCCGGAAGGCTGTCGGATACCTTCGGCGTCGAGATAGACGCGGTCGTTCCGAAGATCTCTTACCGCGAAACCATCCGCAAAAAAGTCAAAGTCCAGGGCAGACATAAGAAGCAGTCGGGCGGTCACGGTCAGTACGGCGATGTCTGGATAGAATTTGAGCCGTGCATATCCGACGAGCTGGTATTTGAAGAAAGAGTATTCGGCGGAGCGGTCCCCAAGAATTACTTCCCCGCCGTTGAAAAGGGCTTGCAGGAGTGTGTAAAGAAAGGTCTGCTGGCGGGCTTCCCGGTAGTGGGACTGAAGGCTATTCTTGTTGACGGCTCTTATCACCCGGTCGATTCCTCCGAAATGGCGTTCAAGATCGCCGCTTCGCTGGCTTTCAAGGAGGGTATTCCTCAGGCGGATCCCGTTTTGCTTGAGCCGATCGGCGCGCTGAATGTCTGCGTTCCCGACGAAAACACCGGAGATATGATGGGCGAGCTAAACAAGCGCCGCGGCAGAGTTCTGGGTATGAATCCGACAGATAAGCGGGGCATAACCGAAATAGTCGCCGAGGTTCCTATGGCAGAAATGACAGACTTCGTATTGCTTCTCCGCCAGATGACCCAGGGCAGAGGCAGCTTTACATTTGAGAAGCTTCGCTACGAGCAGCTTCCCGGACACCTTGTTTCGGGAGTTATCGCAAAATACGCCGCCAATAACGCATGATTTGAAAGACCGCTTGCAAAACGCAGGCGGTCATAAAGAATATTTCGCCATAGCGCTTATGATTTTCAGTCAAAAGTGTTATGGCGTTTTTTATTGACAATGTAATGGCTTCGTTGTATAATAATTACTAAGATAAATCGGAATTTATTAAATAGATATTATAAAATTTTGCAGACAACTTTAAAAAGAATAAAGCATTCTTATGAAGGAAGGAATAATATGAAAGCAGTAGTTTTTCATGGTAGCCCAAGAAAAGGAAATACATATACTGCCACTAAGATTTTTATGGAAGCAATATCCCAATGTGGTGAAGTGATTTTCTCGGAATTTTTCTTACCGAAAGATGTTCCTGAGTTTTGTCTGGGCTGCCAGATGTGTCTTGGCAATCCGCGTGAAAAATGTCCTCATGCCCATTATGTTGACCCAATATATCAGGCAATAATGGAGGCTGACGCACTTGTTTTTACTACTCCTCATTATGGAGCCGCCAGTATGACAGGCTGTATGAAAAATCTGTTAGATCATCTTGATTTTTTCACATTGACTGTATCGCCACGAAGAGAAATATTTAATAAAAAAGCCTTTATACTTACAACGGGGACAGGTGCCACCTCTGCTGTTAACCAGATAAAAAAATGTTTAAAAGGCTGGGGAATAAATCGAGTATCATCGATAGGAATAAGGATGTTTACAGACAAGTGGAATAAAATGCCCATAAAAAAGCAGAAGAAGCAAGAAAAAAGACTTCAGAAAGCAGCTCGAAGATTCTACTCAATGAAGAAAAAAAGACCTTATGTATCATCAGTTTTCATGTATTATATAAATAGATTTGTTATTAAAAGGTTTATTGGTGATGGAAATTATCCTTTTGAGTATTGGAAAGAAAACGGGTATTTTGATAAGTGCCCGTTTTTAAAATAATCTGCTATTTATAATAAAATTATATATTATTTGTCAAATTCTGATTTATGTGAGTAACCGAATATTAACAGCAATCCCCGAAGCAGCTATAAATAATTGCTTCGGGGATTAAACTTCTTTATAGGTATCAACCTAAACGCAGGCGGTCTTTGTTTTGTCAGTCATATATTACGGCAAAGCGGCTAGTCCGGGATCTCATCCAGCCACAGCTTTGCACAGGCGTCGGAGGGCATCCGCCAATCGCCTCTGGGCGAAAGCGTTACCGAACCGATCTTTGCACCGTCAGGCAGGCAGGAGCGCTTGAACTGCTGTGAGAAAAATCTGCGGTAAAATACCTTCAGCCACTTATCTATCGTTTTTTCGTCATAGTCGCCCTCAAAAGCGCGCAGAGCTAATCGGCGCACCTTTTTTGGATTGAAGCCCCAGCGTATCGCATAGTAAAGGAAAAAGTCGTGAAGCTCATACGGGCCGACCAGATCCTCTGTCTTCTGCACAATGTCCGTGCCGCTTTCATCTGTGGGCAAAAGCTCAGGCGATACGGGTGTGTCCAGAACATCAAGCAGAACCGCGGAGAGCCTGTCGTCGGTGCAGGTTTCGGCATAATAGCGGACTATATGACGAACAAGCGTCTTGGGAACAGAAGCGTTCACGCCGTACATCGACATATGATCGCCGTTGTAGGTAGCCCAGCCGAGAGCCAGCTCGGAAAGGTCGCCTGTGCCGACCACAAGTCCGCCGACCTGATTTGCTATATTCATCAGCACCTGCGTGCGCTCACGGGCCTGTCCGTTTTCAAAAACAACATTGTAGTTGCCGATGTCATGACCTATATCGGCAAAATGCTGGGTAACCGCCTTGGTTATATCCACCTCGCGGAAAGAAACTCCCAGCGACTCACACAAGGTCTGTGCATTCGATCTGGTGCGCTTTGTCGTTCCGAAGCAGGGCATCGTTACAGCGACAATATCGGAATGGGGGCGACCCAGCAGATCCATTGCCATAATGCATACCAACAATGCAAGTGTGGAATCCAGTCCGCCCGAAATTCCCAGAACGACCGATTTTGAATTTGTATGTGAGATGCGCTTCATAAGCCCATGCGACTGCATCTGCAATATCAGGTGACAGCGCTCGTCCCTCTCTGACTTGTCAGAAGGAACAAACGGCGTTTTTGCAAAGGCACGCGTAAGCTCGGTCTTTTTCCTTTTTAAAAGGAAGCTTTCGCGCAGCAGCTCTCTGCACCCACGGCCGTCCGGCTCGGCTCCATATGTTGAAAGCTTGCGCCGCTCGAACGCTAGCCTTTTGACATCTATTTCCGATACGGTCATTTCGTTTTCAAAGAGCCTGCTTTCCGCCAAAGCAGCGCCGTTTTCCGCAATTATGTTATGACCCGAAAAAACAAGATCCTGCGTCGACTCACCGTCGCCTGCCGAACAGTAAACATAGCCGGCTACCAGCCGCGCCGACTGGTTGGAAACAAGCTGTCTGCGGTATTTTTCCTTACCGATGACCTCATTCGATGCCGAAAGATTGCATATGATCGTCGCGCCCGACTTGGCAAGCATATTCGACACAGGCTCGGCGACCCAAAGATCCTCACAGATCTCAAATCCTACCTTCAGCTCGGGGATATCCTCGCAGACAAAGATCCCCTGACCCATCGGAACGCCGGCTTTACCGCCGAAGCGGCTGAGATCAACAATATAAGCCGCGCCGTCATACGGGACAAAATGCCTAAGCTCGTAAAACTCGTTGTAGTTTGGCAGATTGGTTTTGGGAATAAACGCCCTAACCTCTCCCTTGAAAAGCACGGCGGCACAGTTGAAAAGCTTTCCCCCGGCTCTGACGGGAACCCCTACCGCTATCAGGCATTCATGATCGGCAGTAGCTTCTGCAATCCCGCAGACGGCCTTTACCGCATCGTCCAGAAGCGCATCCTGAAAAAACAGGTCCTGACAAGTATAGCCTGTCACACAAAGCTCGGGGAAAACGCAGATCTTTGCGCCAGATTCGGCGGCGCGGTCTGCCATATCTATGATGTTTTTCGCATTGAAGCCTACATCTGCCACTCTTATCTCGGGAGTGCAGGCGGCGACCTTAATAAATCCGTCCTTCATATCAACTCTCCAATCGGTTATTTGATCTTGTCTGTCATAGGGGCTTTTCATGCTGCCCGCCCGGTCATTTCTCATGTATATGTTTGTATTATATCATATAAGCGTCAAGCTTTATGATATAATTGTCCGATGCGTCGGGAGCAGACTTTCAGTCTGCGTATCGACGAGGACATAAAATTATAATAGACGCTCTGCGTCTATTATAGCACAGTATTTTTTATTTTGCAACGCCCCTTTGAATAACATTTTTCCGTCAGATCCGAAGGGATGTGGCGGGCAAAACAAAGGCGTGCGCCCACCCTGTCGGGAGCGCACGTCATTAAAGCCGTTCGTTATTCGATTTCAAGCCGCCTCGGCTCGGAGATCGCAGCCTGCTTCTTGGGAAGCTTCAGGGTCAGAACGCCGTTTTCATACTTGGCTTTGATCGCGTCTGCATCGACCGAGGAGATGTCAAACTGCCTGCTGTAGCTGCCGTAGGAACGCTCGGAGCAAATATATTTATCCTTCTCCTTGGTTTCCTTTTCACTGTGGCGCTCTGCATTTATGATAAGAGTATCGCCGTTTACGTCAAGCTGAATGTCTTTCTTGTCAAAGCCGGGCAGATCTGCTTGGAGAACATAGCTGTCGCCCTCGTCGCTGATGTCCGTCCTAAACTCCGCCAAAGCTCCTGTGCGGAAAAATGAGCCAAACGGATTTGCGAAAAACGCCTTTTCCATCTCCTCCATCTCTCTGAACGGATTATAAACCGCCGCGTGATCGTTCTTGTGATAAGGTCTGAGTTCAAACATAATGATTCCTCCTATAATTTAGTATGTAATCTTTATGTCCGTCCTGTTTTTGCTTGGTCGGGCTGACTGCTGCCAATAAATTAGCCCCGAGTTTCTTTACCGGTCGGGCCTTGCTTTACCGGTCTGAGTGACCCATTTGTAACACCTCTTTTTTGTTTACAACTATATTATATTATATGCAAAGAAATCATATATTGTGTTACATTTTCGTGAACAAACTATAAATTTTAGCACTCGTCAGCCGAGAGTGCTAAAACAGTTTTATCAGTCATTAATTTTTCTGCTGCCCGTTACCGAGAAAACGACCCATTCGGCGATGTTTACCGCATGGTCTCCTATTCTTTCAAGATATTTGGCGACCATCAACAGATCCAGCAGATATTCGCCATCGCCCGATTTCTTTTCGATCAGCCCGATGACCGTCTGCTTGGTCTTGTCAAAATAATCGTCTATGATATCGTCGCGGGCAGTTGCTGCGCGGGCAAGCTCGACATCGCTTTTTACATATGCTTCGATGCTTTCTGTAACGATTTTGATCGATTGCTCGGCCATCAGGCAGATGATGCCGCAATCCTTTTCTGCCCTACCGTTGAGAAAGCGAATAAACTCGGCGATATCCTCAGCGTTGTCACCGATCCTTTCCATATCGGTTATCATCTTCAGCGCTGCGGATATTCGTCTGAGGTCGCCGGCAACAGGCTGCTGTTTCAGGATCATACGCAGGCAAAGCGTTTCGATATCACGCTCCATCCGGTCGATATGCTCCTCTATTACACCCGCCTGATTGGAGCAGGAGCAATCACCTGTTTTCAATGCTTTTGCCACAACGGCGATCGCCCTTTCGCAAAGCGCCCCCATTTCGATCATCTTGCTGTGAAGCTCGCTCAGACTCTTTTCAAATTCATCTCTCATCAACCGAACCTCCCTGTTATATAGCCTTCTGTCTTTTTGTTCTTAGGACGAGAAAACATTTCCTCGGTGCTTCCGTATTCGATCAGCTCTCCGAGCAGGAAAAACGCAGTTCTGTCCGAGATCCTGACCGCCTGCTGCATATTGTGTGTAACAATAACGATCGTATAGCTCTTTTTCAGCTCCGCCGCCAGATCCTCTATCTTTGATGTCGAAATGGGATCGAGTGCGGAGGTCGGCTCATCCATCAGAAGCACTTTAGGCTCGACCGCAAGAGCACGCGCTATGCAGAGCCTCTGTTGCTGTCCGCCTGACATACCGAGAGCCGATTTTTTGAGTCTGTCGCGGGTCTCTTCCCATATTGCGGCTGCGCGCAGAGATTTTTCAACGATCTCGTCCAAACGCGCCTTGCTTTTTATTCCGTGAGTTCTGGGGCCGTATGCAATGTTATCGTAAATGCTCATCGGAAATGGATTTGGCTTTTGAAAAACCATTCCTATCTCACGGCGAAGCTCATTGACATCGGTCTCGCGTGAAAAAATGTCCTGACCGTTATAGCAGACCTGACCGGTGATCCTGACTCCGTCGATTAGATCGTTCATTCTGTTGAGAGTTTTCAGAAACGTCGATTTGCCGCAGCCCGACGGACCTATAAGGGCAGTCACCGAATTCTTTTCAATATCCGCAGAAATGCTTTTCAAAGCCTGCGTCTGACCGTACCACAGATTAAGATCTTTCACGGTTATTATATTCGCAACGTTTCCCGCAACCATCATGACTGCCATGGCCTCGCCTATCGCGCGTCCTATTCCCAGAACCACCGCCGCCGCAATACCGCTTCCGGCAGCCCGCACCGAAACCTTGAAGTATGTTTCGACATCGGTTGCTCCAAGCGCCAGCGACGCTTCTTCAAATTCCTTCGGAACTGCCTCGAGAGCTGTCACCGAAACCGAAATAACCGAAGGCAGGATCATTATTGCCAAAACGATTATCGCAGCGAGAAGTCCGGAGCCGTCCGCCAGTGAAAAGACCTTCTTGATGGACGGGACCAGCCATATCATTCCCAAAAGGCCGTATACGACCGAGGGAATGCCGGCCAGAAGCTTTACAGCCTCCTGAACAACGACTCTTACGCTCCTGGGCGCGAGTTTTGCCAGATAGACCGCCGTAAAAAATCCGACGGGAACTCCCAGAAAGATCGCACCGGCTGTTCCGTAGACCGAGGTAAGGATAAACGGCAGAATGCCGAACGACGGGTCTTCGGCCGTCGAATCCCATTTACTGCCGAACATAAAGTCCACTATCCCGATCTCTTTGATCGCAGGCAATCCTGCGGCGATCAGAAATATGCTTATCACCAGCACACTTCCGACCGTCACCAGACCTGCCAGAAGGAATACTCCATGAACAAAGGATTCAAATCCTCTTTTCGTGTTCATATCAGTTTGCGGGAACTGCTCCGGCTGCTGTTATAACATCCCGCGCCTCAGCCGAAGTGCAGTATTCAAAGAACTTCTGAGCTGTTTCGGAAAGCTTCTCGCCGTCCTTTGTTACCAGCATAAACGGTCTTTGGATCTTGTAGCTGCCATCCTTGACTGTTGCCTCGGAGGGCGCAACACCGTCTACCGACAGCGTCTTGACCGTTTTCTCAACCGACGCCAGAGAAGCATAGCCGATAGCGTTTTTGTTGCTCGAAACCGTTGTAATAACGTCACCTGTCGAGGTCAGCTCCTGACGAAGCTTGCAGGCGCCCTCTGTTTTGGTAATCGATTCAAAGCCGTCACGAGTGCCGCTTCCCGCTTCTCTGCCGATAGCAACTATCTCCAGATCCTCGCCGCCAACTTCCTTCCAGTTTGTGATCTCGCCCTTGTAGATCTTTGCGATCTGCTCTGTCGTCAGATCGTCAACACCGTTTTCGGTGTTGACGATAACCGCGATGCCGTCATATGCAAGAACTGTTTCTTTAAGACCCTTGGCCTTTTCTTCATCCTTCAGCGCTCTGCTGGAAAGACCTATGTCGCAGCTGCCCTCGGCAACGGCGGTTATTCCTGACCCGGAGCCTGTCGGATTATATGTGAAGGTCACGCCGCTGTTCTCGTTTTCAAACGACTCACCCAGCGCGCCGATGACCCTCTCCATAGAAGTCGAGCCGTCCGTAGCAACCTTGCCGCCCGAGGTGCTGCTGTCGCCGCTTCCGCATCCAACGAGCGCAGTAGCACCGATCACCGCAGCGGCAACCATGCATAAAAGCTTTTTCATTTTCATAAGTATTTCTCCTTTTTACTTTTCATTTGTCTTTCGACTGATTTCATTATAGCTCCCGAATGTAAAATGCGAAAGTCTGCACCTGAAAAGCTTTTGTAAAACCGCTCCATAATATCGGCTGATCTAAGGCACGCCTTAACACAACCGCTTAATGACGTTTTTTGCCCCCGATCCGTGCCTTAAAGTTAAGTAAAAACACTTGATTTTACTGAAAGATTGTGGTATACTACAAATTGTATAGTTGTGCATATGCAGCTACAAGAACAGAGGTGACATTTATGGCTATTTACCTTTATCACTACTTCGACAAAACGCTTGGTGCGTTCAAAAACCTATCCGACCTCTCAGATGATGAGGCAAAGGCCGTGCTGATGGATATGCGCGAATCAAGGCCATATTCTCAGCCCGCACAGCGAGATATACAGTACATGAACCGCCGCCGTCACTACGAGCAGCTTGCTTATGACAGATTCAAGGAGCTTGGCGGCAAGCCGGAGCGCCCTAATCCGCACTATATGGTCGTTGAATACTGCAAGTGGCTGGGAGAATGGTATCAGAACTGCGATTTCATCAAGATCCCGATCGAGAATTTCAATAAGGACACTATCTCGTTTACATACGGAGATATGCAGATATCGCTCAATCCCCTTTCTCAGGATAACAGCAAGCCCTACCGCGGCAAGCTTTACACATATGAACAGATACTCAAGGTCATCGAGGAATACGGTCTTCCTCAGGAATGGAATCCTAACGGCGAACTCGGCCCCGAACGGTATATCGAGGCTCAGGTTTGGAGCGACGAGGCGCTGAAAGAATATATATAATTTTTAAGGAGTGTATTGTATGGGAACTATCATCTACGGATGGGGCGACACCATCAGCAAGAAAAAAATGATGGGCTATGGATTTTGCCCTCAGTGCGGCGACTTCGAGCCCTACTATATCGGGCGGGTGGTTTTCCGAGTGCATATCGACTACATACCTCTGGTGTGGATACCAAAGAAGAGATGCATCGCCTGCAAAAACTGCAAGACCTACCGTGAGATATCCAAGGAAGACTTCAAGCGCTACAAGCAGGCCTACAAGCCTATGAGCAAATCAATGTCCAAGAAATGCTATAAAGAGATATGCAGGCTGTGCGACGAAATAAGAGAATACTCGCCGCAGAATGTTGACACGATCATGAACTCGGTCAGTGCTCTCTACCCCATAAATGATAACGAAATACTCAGCCAGCATTACTCGACCCTCATTGCGCAAAAGCTCCAGTCAACCGAGAATTACTATCACCCCAAGACCGAAGCTCCTCAGATCTCACAAAGCGNNAAGCCGCTCTGGTTGCCGCAAACGCATCCTCAGCAAGCCAGGCAATGCCTGCGGCAAACGAAACGTGGACCTGCGAGTGCGGCAAAGCCAATGTAACTAAGTTCTGCACCTCCTGCGGAAAGCCTAAGCCGACAGCGGCGCAGCCCCCGCAGACGGAAGCACAGAAGGTCACCGTATGCCCCAGATGCGGCAAAACGAATGAAAACGCTCCGTTCTTTTGCTCAGCCTGCGGCGCACCGATGAACGCCCGATAACATCATAACATCACAAAACGCCCCCGAACACCAAAATGCTCGGGAGCGTTTTTTATTTTCCTTTAGAATGTTCCGAAGATCGCCGCTTGGTTATTCGCCCAGAACGATCTTTACATCTGTGCTGTCCGTCAGCTTGGAGGCAGCGAGAAAATCTCCGTCGATCTTTTCACCGTTTACAACCATAGACTTTACACCACTCTGAACGTGATTAGGGTTTTGAATGTCGATGTGAATGTTCTTGTCGCGGAATTTCTTGTCGATGGTGAAGCCGTCCCAAGAAGAAGGGATAGACGGGCTGATAACAAGTCCGTCGGCGTTCGGTCTCATGCCGCAGATGCCCTCAACACAGCCGACCATAACCGTCGAGCCTGTTCCGGTGAGCCAGTGAACGTGCGACCTGCCTGCAAAAGGCGAGCGTGTCGATTCGGTGAACTGACCGTGAACGTAAGGCTCCAGAACGCGGATCTCGGCCTTGTCGTTCATAGCGGCAGGCGAGCTTTCCATAAAGTATTCAAAAGCTCTGTCGCCTCTGCCAAGCAATGACTCGGCAAGAATAGCCCAGCCCTGTGTCTGCGAGAAAATACCGCCGTTTTCTTTCGTGTCGGGGTTGAAGATGTGCATAAGAGCGCCGTCGAAATAATGATCGACATAAGGCGGCTCCATGATCTTCACGCCGTAAGGAGTGTTGAGTATCTCGTGAACCTTATCCATTGCAGTTTCGGACTGCTCTCTTGTCGCAAAGCCCGAAATGACAGACCAGCTTTGCGGGTTGAGCCACATACTTGCCTCGGGATCGTTCTTCGCGCCGACAACCGTTCCGTCCTCGCGAATGCCGCGGATAAATCTGTCCTCATCCCAGCACTCGGCAAGGCTCTTGCCGAGCTTGGCTTGAATTTCGTCAATATACTTGATATACTCGGTGTCGCCTCTGTCCTCGGCGAACTCCTTGATTATAGTCATAGCGTAGTAAAGCTGGAACGCAACGAATGTTGACTCGCCCTTCTTGCCAAGACGCAGACAGTCGTTCCAGTCGGCGTGCAGACCGGCAGGCATGGAATGTGCGCCGAGCCTGTTCATGGAGAAGTCGATAGCCTTCTTGAGATGCTCGTAAACGCTGTCCTCTCCGCCGTTCGCATAGACGATGACCTCATCAAGAAAAGCCTTGTTTCCGCTCTCGCCGATATACTTGTAAACGGTCGGGAAAAGCCACAGAGCGTCGTCTNNGTCGTCTGCGCGGTAGCAGGGATGACCTGTTTCCTTAGCGTAAACGGAGTTTTCGTCGTTCTCGTCGGGGCAGGTTTCATGACCCGCATTGTGGTTAAACTTAACCAGCGGCAGACCGCCTCCGTTATCGACCTGAGCCGAGATCATAAACCTGATCTTGTCGGCAGCAAGCTCGGGGTCGATATGAATGATGCCCTGAATATCCTGAACGGTATCGCGGTAGCCGTAGCCGTTTCTAAGTCCGCAATAGATAAACGAAGCCGCTCTTGACCATATGAATGTTATGAAGCACTGATAGGCGTTCCAAACATTTATCATATTATTGAACTCATTGCTCGGGGTCTTGACTACAAAGTTATCCAGCTTGCCGTGCCAGTAATCTTTCAGCTCGGCGATCTCCTCATCCACCTTTCCGGAGATCTTATAGCTGTCGAGGATCTCGTTGGCCTTGGCGTTATCTCTCTGTCCGAGAACATAAATAAGCTCGGCCGTTTCGCCCGGCTTGAGCGTCATGTCGCTTTGCAGAGCGCCGCAGGCGTTTGCGTTGTAGTTCAGAACTCCGTCACATTTGCCGCTTTCGACTGCTATCGGGTTGGAGTAGGTTCTGTAAGGACCTATAAAGCTGTCAAGATTTCCGTTATAGCCGCTGACGGGAGCGCCGACCATTCCGAAAAAGCGTTCTCTGTGGTTTGAACCTGTTTCATCCTTGCCGCTGTTTTCATTGATATGCTGAAGGATCTTGTTTTCCTCAAAGGAAGTTCTTGTAATGAAAAGCGTATATTGCAGATTGACCTGATCCTGCTCGTAGTTGTTTTCATTTGTAAATTCCACAAAGCCGAAAGCCGAAAGCTTTCTTTCTCTGTCCGAGCTGTTGGTTATCTTGGCGCGCCACACCTCGTAGGTTCTGTTCAGAGGAACATAATAGGTCACCTCGGAAGCGATTTTCTCATACTCCGCAGACATGACCGTATAGGCTGTGCCATGGCGGCAAACTGACTTATACTTGTCAAGCGGCTTGCCGACCGGCTGCCATGAAGCCGACCAATAGTCGCCTGTTTCGTTATCTCTGATATAAACGTATCTTCCCGGGAGCGCCATATTGGAATTGAAGCGGTAGCGGGCAATTCTTCCGTTTGCGCCGCTCTGAACAAAGCTGTAGCCTCCGGCGTTGTTTGAAATGATCGCACCGTAGGCGGGCGAGCCGAGGTAATTTGCCCAAGGGGCGGGGGTATCGGGCTTAGTGATGACATATTCCTTGTTTTCAAGGTCAAAATAGCCGTAATTCATGATATCTCTCCTGTCTCCAAAAATTTGCGGTTGTCCGCACATAAATTTTCATATTAATATACTAACATATCTCAAGCCGCTTTTCAAGGGGGGCTTGCCCGTCTTAAACGTTTGAAATTTAAATTTCACAATTTGTTTAAAAAGAGCCGGCAAGGCTTTGGCTCTAGACCGCCGGGAATACGATTGATATACGCGTTCCTACGCCGAGCTTGCTCTCGACCTTTATCTCCGCATCGTGATAAGCAGCACCGTGCTTGACTATTGAAAGCCCCAGCCCCGTGCCTCCGATATCCTTTGAATGGCTCTTGTTCACGCGATAAAATCTCTGGAAGATCCTGTCCACATCTTCGGGAGGGATACCTATCCCCGTATCCGACACCGAAACGACATTGCCGTTTTCTGAACCGTAGACGCGAACCGTCACAAAGCCGTTTTCCTTGTTGTATTTTATCGCATTGTCACAGAGATTGTAGATTATCTCATCGACGATCTGTTCAACGCCGACAACGCTGACGTGTTCCCCCTCAAGCGTAAAGGTCACGCCCCTTTTCCCTGCCGTTGATTTAAGCTGTGAGATAACAGCCGCGCTCGTTTCGTAAAGGTCAATAAGCTCCTTCTGCGCGGGGACTGCGTCCTCATCGAGCTGTGAAAGCTTCATGATATCCCCGACAAGCAAAATAAGGCGCTGCGTTTCGTCATAGATATTACCCGCAAAGCGGCTGATATCCTCCTGCTTGACAAGCCCGTTTTTTATTATCTCGGCAAATCCGGAGATCGAGGTCAGCGGAGTCTTCAGCTCATGCGAAACGTTCGCCGTGAACTCCTGCCTCATTCTGTCCTGATCCTCATGTTCCTTTTGCAGCTCCTGCTGCCTTCTTGTCAGCTCGTCGCGTATGTTTCTGACGTTTGCGCTGATCCGGCGGGTCAAAGCCTTTGCAGCCGCAAATATACCAAAGCTTACAGGGATCAGCGCCGCCAGTATGAGCATATTGACCTTCAGCGCCGCCCAGACAACAGCGCCGCATAACGCCGCCGACACAAATGCCGTCAGCGCTATACTCACAAATATCCGTCGTTTCATTTTTCACCGCCGCTTATCTTGTAGCCTATCCCCCTGACCGTTTCTATAACGTCGCATGGCTTGAGCTTATTTCTCAACGTCCGTACGTGGACATCCACCGTTCTGTTCTCGCCGTCAAATGCATAGCCCCAGACCTTGTTTAGAAGCTGGTCGCGGGTCAGAACGATATCGCGGCTTTCAAGCAGCAGGCAGAGCATTTCAAACTCCTTCAGAGTGAGAGAAACGCTCTTTCCGCCCACCTTGACGATATGCTTGGACGGACAGACGTAAAGCTCGCCTATGCGGTATTCGGCTTCGCCGCCCTTCTGCGGGCTGTTCTCAGCGCGCCGCAAAAGCGCCTTGACTCTGGCCATAAGCTCCATCATTCCAAAGGGCTTGGGCACATAGTCGTCCGCTCCGAGATCCAGCCCGACGACCTTATCATATTCGCTTCCCTTGGCGGTGAGCATCATCACCGGTACCTTTTTCAAGCCAGGCGATTGTCTGAGCTTTTTAAGAATACTCAGCCCATCCTCCTCCGGGAGCATTATATCGAGTAATATCAGCGAAGGAAGGCATTCGTCAAGAGCTGCCCAGAAATCGGACGGCTTTGCAAAGCCTTTGGTTTCAAGACCGGAGCCTGTCAGAGTATAGCAAACAAGCTCTCTTATGCTGTTGTCATCCTCAACGAGATAAATCATATGCCTCAGCCTTTCAATAATTCCACTTCTCCCAAACCTCGGGGCAATAGCCGACAGTCGCCAGTCTGCCCAGCCGGACTATCGGCGTTTTCAGAAGCATCGGGTTGTCGATCAGCTTCTGAAGCTTTGCATCATCCGAGGCAAGATATCTTATCAAAACGGCGTCCTGCGATTTGGACTCAAAGTCTATTATCCTGTCTATACCGCCGACAGCCGCAATAACGCTTGTCAGCTCTCCCTTGCTCATCTCTTTTTTTGAAAGATCGACAAGCTGGAACTGCACCCTGCGCTCCTTAAAATACCTCTGCGCCTTTTTTGTATCAAAGCATTTTGATTTTCGAAGATCTGCAAGCCCATTTGTTTTCAAGACCTCACTTTTTTAGGCAACACCGCATAATTATTGTCGAGCGATTGCGCTGTCAGATTTTTCGTAAGATTGTATAAATTGAGTGCAGGCAGGCTGACGCCTGTCAAGCGAAATTTGTGCAAGATGACGGAAAATATGCAAGTAAGCGCCGACAAAGCGCGTGGCGCGATGATTGTGCGGTGTTGCCTTTATACCCGAAAGCTGCTATCCGTCTCCGAGATATGTTCGGATTATTTCCTCGGCGATCGCCATTTTGCCGGTGCAGCTGTCCATAGCCTGTTTTTCGATAAACCTGTGAGCCTGCGGCTCGGTCATTCCCTTATGTTCTATGAGAAGCATTTTTGCCCTGTTGACAGTCTGTATCTCCTTCATTTTCTCCCCAACCGACGCCGCCTTTTTCTCGGTCTTGCGAAATCTCTCATGCACACCGAAAAGGGTCAGCATTGCTGATGATATTATTTGCGCCGATGTCGGCTTGGGGATAACGAACACTCCCATAGGCGCAAGCTTTGCGAAGATTTCGGAAAAATACTCGCTTTTCGTAAACATCAGCACTCCCGCGCTGCTCTCGGAGCATATATCGGCAGCAAGTCTTGTCCCCAGATCGTCTGTCAGCGGAGCGTTGATGACCACCAGATCTATACAATGCTCCAGCATGACTCTTCTGGCACCGCAGGCGTCCTCGGCAAAAAACAACGGACTGTAGCTTGTTTCGGGCAGAAGCTTTATCATTGATTTGTAAAACTTATCAGACGGCGATACCAAAAGAACACTTGCCAAATGCGTCGTCATAAAGCTACTCCCTTTCGTGTAATAATATATAATACTATTTCGTGTAGTGATTTATAACAGCTTTAGGAATATGCTTTGCTATAAATTCACTTGTACGCGCCCTTTCCTTAGCTTCCTCAAGAGTTCTCGGCAGCATCACCGTTTCTCCCGAGGGATCGCCCGCCAACTTGCAGTAAAAGCTGTTCTCCTCATTCGACGGCAGGGTAAGATCACGTTTTATGCCGTCAAGACCTGCCCAGATAAGCAGCGCATATGCGAGATACGGATTGCACATCGGATCCGGCGAACGAAGCTCACAGCGGCGTGACTCACCTGTAGCCGACGGTATTCTTATAAGCTTTAGTCTGTTTTCAAACGCCCATGAAACATCGCACGGCGCCTTATGCTTTCCGAATCTGGCATAAGACTCCTCGACTGTGTTCAGAAACAGCGTTATTTCAAGAATATGGTCGAGTATACCGGCAATGATCTGCGGGAGATAATCCCTGCCCTTCTCACCCTTTGCCGAAATGTTTATCTGCATACCGTTGCCCGGGAAATTCTCAAGCGGCAGCGGAGTGAAGTCCGCCTTAAGACCGTTTCTGTATGCTATAGTGTCAACAACATTCCAAAATGTGACTGCGTCATCAGCGGCAGTCAGCGCGTCGGCATACCTGAAATCTATCTCGTTCTGCCCCGGACCCTCCTCATGGTGAGAGCTTTCGGGTCTGAGGCCCATACTCTCAAGCGAAAGACAGATCTCTCTGCGAACATTTTCTCCCCTGTCTGCCGGGGCAACGTCGAGATATCCGGCGTTGTCATATGGGACCTTGGTGGGGTTGCCGTTCTCATCGCGCTTAAACAGATAAAACTCCATCTCCGAGCCGAAGGCAAAGCTTATCCCCATCCTTGCCGCATCAGCTATCGCCCGCTTCAGTATTGCTCTGGTATCACACTCAAAAGCACTGCCGTCGGGGCAGGCGATCGAGCAAAACATTCTGATGACCCTGCCGTGGTCGGGGCGCCAGGGCAGCGCATATATCGTGGACGGATCGGGGCGCAGGAAAAGCTCGTTCTGCCCGGCATCGGCAAAGCCCTCGATTGCCGAAGCATCAATCGAAATACCGTGTTTGAAAGCCCTGTCAAGCTCGCTCTGCATTACTGAAATGTTCTTTAGTCTGCCATGCATATCGGTAAATGCCAATCTAATGAACTTAACATCCTCTTCGGCAATGAACTGTATTATTTCTTCCTTCGAGTACTTCATGATAACATCTCGTTCTTTTCATAAGCTTTCTGCCCTCGACGCCCTTTTGGACGCCTGATCTTTATTAACAAAAAAACGCCCAAAGGGCAGAATAATCCCGCCTTCTGAACGCCTTTGCTCACTTTATAATTATATCATCTTCGGCTCGATCTGTCAACATCAAATTCGCCTAAGCTGAAATTTTTGCAGGATTTGCACATCAATCCTGCAAATTCGGTTTGAAATTCTATGCATAACCGCATTATACGAAGTGTGGCGTGACAAACGCTTCATTTTTCTTGTCATATTAAGACGTCAAAAAAGTTTATTGAAAGCTCTTGACACCATTGACCGAATGTGTTATAATATAAACCTAGCGGTTAAACGCACTATGGACAGGTATCGAAGTGGTCGCAACGAGGCAGTCTTGAAAACTGTTTGTCCGCAAGGGCACGTGGGTTCGAATCCCACCCTGTCCGCCAGCGCACTGCGCTTTGACCGGAGTCATTTCGGGCGCAGGGTATAACAATTTAACAGTTTGCGGATTTACCCAAGTGGTGAAGGGGCTCCCCTGCTAAGGGAGTAGGTCGGGAAACCGGCGCGAGAGTTCAAATCTCTCAATCCGCGCCACGTCGTCGCGGACTGCATATTGTTCGCGACGGCTTTTTATGCTTTGCATTAAAAGTCGTCTTTCACTCATTCCGTCGCTCCTCCTTTCCGCAAAAGGTCACGCTGCGCCTTCGCTGCTCGCTTGTAAACGCTCTCGCAACGCTATGGCTTGCTACCAACCTTTTGCGGGATACGAGAATTCAAGTCTCGCCGACAAAAACGCAAAAATATCTTTTTCATACCCACTTGACAGTCACAAAACCGTGATTTTTCGCAATTTCTGCGAATTATCACGGCTTTATTTTTTTTTACATCAAGGGTTTTCCACTTACCATATTTAATATAGAACGCCTGCGCAACTATTACAATAGGCACACTGCAAATTTTGACAATAATTTATGCAATTACTTGACAATCAGAAACTCGTGCGCTATACTAGTTAATAGATAAGGTTATATGGACTATAGATACTGCAATTACAATATAGAGAACGGCTATCAAAATGATTTTATATTAAAACAGATTGGCGGTGATGGCTATAACTCAGGCAGATAGGGAATTTGGAAATGAATGCATTTATCATCTTCCCGGAGGATTGTGACGGTTTTTGTTGGTAAAAAGCATATAAAACATAAGACATTTAAGGAGGACATATTATGAATATCAAAAAAATAATCGCATCGGTTTTCGCCGCAACGATCGTTTCGGCAACAGTAGCAGTGACTGCATATGCGGAGGCGGTAAAAGAAACAAAGTCCTACAAGGAGGGCTATAGTTACACTTTGTCGGCAAACGCCATGAGTACTACTACCAAGGTGCTGCAAATGATAGGACAGGACTTATCTCCCACTTCATTTGTGCAAACGGTAGGAACGAATTTTGCAAATGGTACGATGTATCTTGAATCAGGAGTATCGGCGCAAGATAAAAACGGAAAAGACCTTGCATTTAATGCCGACGGAAAGTACTGCGGCAGATACGGAAATGTTGCCGTAGTCTGCTCTGACTGTAGCTCAGACGTCAGTCTATACAAATACGTTCATGACACTTCGCTGTTCGGCAATATAACGGTCTCAAGCTCTAAGGTAGCAAGCATAATACTGACGGTAACTGTCAGATAAATTCTATTAAAACGGAGGAAGCGTCATGCGGTATGTATTAAAAAATATTTCAGGCTTTATAAAAGACTACGCCGGCATATTTGCGCTGATAGTTGTTTGTCAGCTGGTTTGCATACTGCTGACGCTTTTATCGTTCGGCGTTTATCAGAACTTCAGGAACGAGTCCAACATAGTTCTGGAGGGCGTTGCCGAAGAAAATCCGGAGCTGGGATACGTTGACTCTTTAGGTTTACCTCGTAAGATTAATAATGTTCCTGAAAAATACAGGCTTTCTCCCGACCGCTACGACAGCTTTTATAAGGAGCTTGCCGAAGCTGTAGGCGACAAATTCGCCGAACTTATTTTCGATGCAAAATCCCCGGACGCCGAGTTCTATGATTTTACCTTTCTTCTGGATTACGACAACGGGGAATTTTATTTTTACGAAGATTTCAAGAAAAATATGGATAGAATTAACCAACGTGACAGGACTGATGGCTGGATCTGGGGAAGATCGTTTACAAAAAGCGAGTATATAAACGGAGATAGAGTATGCATAGCGCCGGTAGAGTGCTGCGAAGAGCTGATGAACAGCTTGTTCGACGAAAATACTGTTTACGACTCGAATCTCCCCCCTCCGAAGTATCCGGCATATAAGAAAGGCGACAAGTGGTATGTTGATATAGAGGGAGCCGAGTATGAATGCATAGGCTTTTGCCGCTTTGGGGGAGTCTATTACATTCCGTACAAAAATATTCCCGAAAGCATTGTTCTGCTAAAGTTTCCGTTCGTAAATGTAAAACAACGACTGACACAGGAGGAATACGACAGGGCGATAGGCGTTTATAAAAAATATTTCCCCGATATTGATTTTGAGTTTGCTCCCATGGAGCTTATCGACAACGAGCAGGTGTATTACTACAACACGAATATGTGGCTTTCGGCGCTGATAGCCGTGATCTCAGCGGTAAACCTCGCGCTCATAATGAACTACATACTCACAAAGCGCAGGAAATCTCTGGCTATCTTCCGGATAGCAGGGTGCAGCGCAGGCAAGGCAAGGCGGATATATGTCGCGGAGATAATGCTCATATTAAATGTGCTGTTTGCCGTTTGCCTTGTATCCTGGATATTATGGATACTTCCGGCACTCGGAAACATATTCCCGTATATCGAGGGGGCGTTCTCGTCGAAAATATACATTATTCTATACCTTATATATATGATCATCTCATACGCGATCATGAACATAATGATAGCAGGATACATCCGCAGACAGCCTGTTGATCTTTTGAGAGCGAGGTAGTGATATGATAATAAAGTACGGTATAAAAGACTTTTCAAGGCATATTATATTCAATATATTTATCATAGTCCTCATAGCACTGACATTTTTGGCTTGCATATTTGCTTCGTCCTCAATATATCAGCAGCTGAAATATTACAATATTTTTTCCGATATCCTCGGCGGCAAGGGTTATTATGCTCAGATATCCCGCAACGACGACAGCGGCAGAAGGCGCTTTTTCATAACCAACGAGCTGGAAGATCTGAAGACTTTTTCAAGCATGAGCGAGTATTTCAACGAGGTTTATGCAGCCTATCAGGTGCTAGATAGTGCCGAACACAGACTTACCGATAACGCCGCGTCGTATGCCTACAGAGATAATATGATATATAATTATGAGCCTATGATTAGCGAGGGCAAGTGGCTTGCAGATGTAAAGCCGCAGGAGGGAGTTATCCATGCTGTCATATCCCCGAACAAACTGGGCATTAAAACAGGCGATGTGATAACGCAAAGCTTTACCACCGCCGATGGCACGGTGACTGCCGAGGTGGAGATAGTCGGCGTCTTTCGCGACGGGGCAAAATTCTACGGGATTTATCCGAAAAACGGCGAACCGCAGGAGGACGATTTCTATAAAAACCTCAGAATAGACGAACTTTTCCATAACTATTATCAAAGCGTTTACAATGCCCCGGTGCTTATTTACAATTATGCCGAGCTTGAAAAGATAGGCTCAATATCCACGATATACAGCGGGCTGCTCATGTCATACAAACCGGATCTTACAGATGAACAGTTCAATGAAGCATACCTTGATATGGTCGATTTTACAAGCAACATAGTTCCCTTTGAGGATATCCGTTCAGCAACGCTGGCGGAGGTGAGAAAACAGCTGATAATCCTTGTGCCGGTCGTTATAGGTCTGCTTATACTCACGATGATAAGCGTGCTTAGCCTTACCGCGATAAGCACCCACAAACAGCTCAAAAATTACGGCGTGCTGTACCTTTGCGGAGGCCGCTGGCGGCAATGTGCGTTAATCAACACGGTGACTATCTTGATCGACGTTGCGCTCTCCGCTATGCTCGCATACATAGCAATGACTTTTCTTTCGATCAGCGGAAAATTACAGACAACTATAGTGCGCTTCAGTATGACCGAGCTGCTTATTTGTGTCGGAGTCGCAGTTTTCGTCCTGCTGGTGTCGCTGTTGATGCCGTTCATTATCATCGGGAAAACTCAGCCAAAGGAGATCCTGAAGGCCGAGGAGTAAACCGTATCCCTGACGCTGCGGTTTAAAGCACAAAGTCTTCCCCAGATACCAAAAAATCCGTTGCAGAAAATGTAATAGTTCCAACAAAAGCTTGACATAGCGAAATATGTGTGTTATACTTGTAAAAAGATAGGATTTAATCACAAAAACTTCTTCAATTTATAAAACGAAGATGATACGCCCTGGCTTCCGGCGCGATCAAGCGTTTGAGACGCCATACAACATGATTTTATGAAAGGCGAAAGGTGATCCGAAAATGATTAAGCTGGATAACATTCAAAAGGTCTATAACCCGGGCAAAACAAACGAGTTTGAGGCTCTTAAGGGCGTTTCATGCACGATCAAGGACGGCGAGCTGGTCGCGGTCATCGGCAAGTCGGGCGCGGGAAAGTCAACTCTGCTGCATATTCTCGCCTGCATCGACAGCTATCAGAACGGCGAATACAGCATTGACGGCACGACCGTCAAAAAGCTCTCGGAAAAGGAGTATGCACAGATACGCAACGAGAAGATCGGCATGGTCATGCAGGACTTCGCCTTGGTTGAGGACTTCACCGCGATCGAGAACGTCATGATACCGCTCTCATTTTCAAAAAGAAAAATCAAAAACAAAAAAGAAAAGGCACTTGAAGCACTGAAAGCCGTAGGAGTAGAGGAGCTTGCCAAGAAGCCCTGCAACAAGCTTTCAGGCGGACAGAAGCAGAGAGTTGCTATCGCAAGAGCTATCGTTAACGAGCCATCATTGATACTTGCGGACGAGCCGACGGGTGCGCTGGATTCCAAAACAGGCGCGGAGATAATGGAGCTGTTCAAACAGCTCAACAAGCAGGGCAGAACGGTTATAATAGTAACTCATGATCCGAAGATCGCCGAACAGTGCGACAGGATCATAGAGATAGCTGACGGCGAGATAGTTAAAACGGCTTGATGCATTTTTGAGCATGGCGGCAATATCACACCGGGAGATATTCCTGACAGCAGTAATACCAGAACCATTTCATACAAATAAGGGGTATCTGCATGAAAAAGTATATTTACCCGACTGCCGTGTCGGTTGCAATGTATGGAGTAAGCATCAGTTTGCCTTGGCTGATGCCGGATTTTTATAAGCAAATTAAAGGAAGGTGCAATGCTTGAAAAATTTGTCAAAGGCTGTTTGTGAGATTTATGAACCTAAGCTAAAGAGCCTTGAAGCGTCATCCGCTGCGGATCCGGCATATGAGTTTTCAGAAGAGTATAAGAGCAAAAAAGAAAACATAATGCATAAGCATAAGAGCTATTATATTTCTGTGCTGACCTCTATAGGCAGGCGAGTTGCCTGCTTTGCTCTGGCGGCGGTTGCCCTGATGCCGTTTTTGTTTAACGTTGACGCTACGCAGGAAACTGCTCTGAGTTTTAACATAAGTACATATGACGATCATGACGATATTTGCGTTATGAAGGATCTGGTTTTGGCAGCTCCGAAAACGATCGAATATACATATCGTTTCAATGATATAGCTGATAATTTTGAGCTTACCTTTTATAACGCCACTGATTGGTGGATTTATTATACATATCAAAAGGGCGACACAATTATTTGTATTTCAGTGCATACCAAGGAAAAATTCAGCATTTCCTACGATAACGAGACCCCACAGCTGGGAAAATACACTTGCGACGGACAGGACTATCTAAGGTTTACTACAGAAGAAATGACAGGCCTGCTCTGGGATGATGGAAACTACATTATTGATGTCTATGGCAACCTGAAAACAGAAGAAATGATGGAGCTGCTGAAATCCCGAACCAAAGAATATTATATTGAGCCCAGTGTCATGCCGACATACTGATATTACAAAGCTTTTAAATCAAACGCAAAGGAAGGATAATTATGAGGAAAATAATAGCTGTGCTTATTGCGACAGTCATCGCGGCAGTTTTTGCTGTGACAGATATGAACATTACTGCTTCGGCGGCGAATATTCCGGGCGGCGGTGTATGCGACCCGGCGTATTTATACACAGGTCCAAAGAGCTGCAATCTTACGATAAACTCGAGCAAAACAGCAAACTGGACGACCTCAGTCCAAGGTAAAAATACAAGCGTCACGAAGATAGAGCTTTCCCATTATTTGCAGGAACAAAATGGAAGCTTCTGGACAACCATATGCGGCCACTCAAAGACATATTACGGCTGGAAATGCAGTGAACCCTACAGCAGAGAGGGGCTTGAAAGCGGTAACTACAGAGTTAAGGTTGTCGCCGTTGTATATTGCGGTGAAAAATCCGAAACCGTTACCTTCTACAGCTCAATAGAATCCTGCTGAGCATAAGCACTGTTATTAAAACAAAAAACTCACCGTAACACTTTTTGAAGATGAATAATGGTTATGGTGAGTTTTTTGTATGTAGCTGCTGCGGTTATAAGTATACAGCAAACAAGGAATACACTGCGTTATAAGAAAGTGAGGTATGATTATATATGAAAAATAAAAAGTATGTTTTATCTGCCGTGATTGCTATAGCGCTGTATGTGTTTATGGTATGGCACGTTTTCGATACCATAGGTGTGATAGGATGGCCGCCTATACTGCTGATACTTGATGCTGCGCTTTATCTGATTGTCGCGGCTGCGTGGTTTACAATGGCGGCTCTTATTGTCAGAAAGTGCGATAAGCTCATAAAGCCGTTTATAGCTTCGCTCGCTCAGGGAGCCGTTGGAGCGGGACTTTTCATTTTTGCCGGTGAATTCTGTACAATCTATCAAGGTAAATTCTTATTCTTAGTGGCACTCTGTGGTTATGTCGGAATTGCTCTTATGATATTCGGCGGCGTTCTGCTTATTGTTACAGCTGTGATCTTCTTTATAAGACTGTTTAAAAGCAAGAAGGACGCCCAAGCTGTTGGAGGATAATGATGATTGACGGCGCTTATATTTTAAAAGCCGTTACAGAAGCCGCAAATAAGACTATAAATTTATAAAAAAGCAAATCCCGAAAGAGGTTTTATCCAACTTCTTTCGGGATTTATCTTAGTAACAATTATGCATAAAGGTCATTACATCGTCAATAAAAATGCCATAACACTTCTGACTGAAAATCATAAGTGCTATGGCGAAAACTTTTTTGTGAGCGACTGCCTTTACGATTCAGGCTTTGCTGTTTATGCCAGCTTGCTCAGTTAATCTTGGGGAGCTTTGCAAGGCTCTTTGCGATCTCTTCATCAGTGGGGATATAGTCGGACATTTCACCGTCGTTGAATTTCTGATAGGCGACCATATCAAAATAGCCGGTTCCGGTAAGACCGAAAACGATCGTCTTTTCTTCGTCCGTTTCCTTGCACTTCATAGCCTCGTCTATCGCAACTTTTATAGCATGACTGCTTTCGGGCGCGGGGAGAATTCCTTCAATGCGTGCGAATTTCTGCGCCGCCGCGAAAACGCTTGTCTGCTCGACCGACACCGCGTCGATAAGGCCGTCGTCATAAAGCTGTGAAACAACACCGCTCATTCCGTGATAGCGCAGACCGCCGGCGTGGTTCGCAGACGGAATAAATCCGCTGCCGAGGGTATACATCTTCTGGAGCGGGCAAACCATACCCGTGTCGCAGAAGTCGTAGGCGTATTTTCCTCTTGTCAGCGACGGACAGGAGGCAGGCTCGACTGCGATAAACTTGTAATCCGCTTCACCGCGCAGCTTTCTGCCCATGAACGGTGAGATAAGACCGCCGAGGTTTGATCCGCCGCCTGCACAGCCGATGATGATATCGGGATTGATGCCGTATTTATCGCAGGCTGTCATGGTTTCGAGGCCGATCACAGACTGGTGAAGCAGAACCTGCGAAAGGACCGAGCCGAGAACGTAGCGATATCCCTCGCGTGTCGTTGCCGCTTCAACGGCTTCGGAGATGGCGCATCCGAGGCTTCCGGTCGTTCCGGGAAACTCCTCTAAGATCTTTCTGCCGACTGCGGTTTTGTTTGAGGGAGAGGGTGTTACATTCGCGCCGTAGGTTCTCATGACCTCGCGGCGGAAGGGCTTTTGCTCATAGGAACACTTGACCATATAAACGTCGCAGTCAAGGCCGAGATATGCACACGCCATCGAGAGAGCCGTTCCCCACTGACCTGCGCCGGTTTCGGTGGTAACGCCTTTGAGTCCCTGCTTTTTGGCGTAATATGCCTGAGCGATAGCCGAGTTGAGCTTGTGGCTGCCCGAGGTGTTGTTTCCCTCGAACTTGTAGTAGATCTTAGCGGGCGTGCCGAGAGCCTTTTCAAGGCAGTAGGCTCTTACCAATGGCGACGGACGGTACATCTTGTAGAAATCCGAGATCTCCTGCGGGATGTCGATGTAGGGGGTCGTGTCGTCAAGCTCCTGAGCGGCAAGCTCCGTGCAGAAGACCTGCGACAGCTCCTCAATGGTCATAGGCTTGTGGGTTGCGGGATTCATAAGCGGTGCGGGCTTGTTCTTCATATCAGCCCGGACATTATACCATTGCTTTGGCATCTCGTTTTCTTCAAGATAAATTTTGTAGGGGATAGTTTTTTCCGACATAATGGTCTTTCCTTTCATAAATAATATATTATTGCGGTCAATCGTATCTTTCGTCGATCACCCGCTTGGTTTTCTTTTCGCTTCTCGGCAGAACGCCGATCTCAACGACCTTGACAAGCGGCGTAAAGCCTATTTTGCTCTTGACTCTCTCGGCTATGCGGCGTGAAAGCTCCGCAAAGTCAACCGAGCCTGTTGTTTCTACATATATCCTCATAGTATCCTTGCCCTCAAGATGCGATATCCTGATCTGATACTCGCTGGAAAGCTCACTGAATTCGCGCAGGATCTCTTCGATCTGGCTCGGGAATACATTTACACCCTTGATCTTCATCATGTCGTCGGTCCTGCCCATTATCACATCTATCCGAGGGAACCGGCTTCCGCACGGGCAGTCTCCCGGAATGATCCTTGACAGGTCGTGTGTGCGGTATCTTATAAGAGGCGCGCCCTCCTTAACGAGAGTTGTGATGACTATCTCGCCCATTTCTCCGTCGGGGAGCACCTTGCCCGTTACGGGGTCGATTATCTCAAGATAAATGTAGTCATCCCAGTAGTGCATACCGGTGTCATATTTGCAGTTTATTCCGATGCCCGGTCCATAGATCTCCGTCAGCCCGTAGATGTCGTAAAGCTCAATGCCGAGGGTGTTTTTAATGCTTTCCCGCATCTTTGCGCCCCATCGTTCCGAGCCGATAACCCCCTTTTTCAGTCTGATCTTATCCCGTATGCCCCTTTTCTGGATCTCTTCGGCGAGGAGCAGGGCATATGAGGAGGTTGCACAGATAACGGTAGACTGAAGATCCTGCATCATTTGGAGCTGCTTGTCTGTGTTGCCCGGTCCCATCGGAATGACCATCGCACCAAGCTTTTCGGCGCCGTTCTGAAAGCCTATGCCGGCTGTCCACAGACCGTAGCCGGGGGTTATCTGAATCCGGTCCATATTTGTGATGCCCGCCGTTTCATAGCAGCGCCTGAACATTATTCCCCAATCGTCAACGTCCTTTGCGGTGTAGGGGATTATGACGGGCAGGCCGGTCGTTCCCGAGGACGAATGTATGCGGACGATATCGCTTTCCGGGGCTGTCATCAGTCCCAGAGGATAGGCGTCGCGAAGGTCGCTTTTTTCTGAAAAGGGCAGCTTTTCAAAGTCCTCCGCAGAGGTTATGCTGTCAATACCCGCAGCCTCCAGCTTTTTGCCGTAAAAGCTGTCTGCCTGTCTGAGCGCGCGTATCCTGTCGTTTACCTGTTCGATCTGCTTTTTGCTGATCTGCATATGTATCACTCCTAAAAAACAAAAAACCCGTCCCTCGGAAAAATCTTTCCATGGGACAGGATCATTACCTGCGGTGCCACCCAAGTTGATACGCACAGCGTATCCTCTCGCTTTGTACTCCGGCTCAGAGCCTTCATACAAATCCGCACTGATAACGGGTGCGGATGCCCCGTTGACTGCTACTCGCCGCAAAATCGGCTTTCGGTCACCCTCAGATGTCCATTCGCTGTCAGCCCCGCTGCTGTCTTACACCGCCCGACAGCTCTCTGAAAACGGAAGATAACGCTACTTACTCATCCTCGTAGGTTTAGGCATATTCAATTACTGCTCTATATTATATTCTTTAACCGAGTGTATGTCAAGCGGCGGTCGACATTGTTCACATTTTGTTTACATTTCGCCATGCATTGATATCATACCGCATCAATTCATCAGCTCGGCAAGAGTGGTTTCGCCCCAGCTGTAATTGGTGAGATAGCTTCCTTTGAAAAGCTGCTTTGACCCCTCCTTGCCCGAGAGATAGTCATAAAGATCGCAGCTTACCTTTTCGGTGGCGATGCGGCGCTTTCCGCTAACGGATTCGACGATATCCGAGATGCCGTATTCCTCCAGAATGTTCTTAAGGCGGAGCGCGACCTTCCGGTATCTCGCCAGTGTTACCGAGCTGACAGGCTCATTCTCCCAAAGAAAGCTTATAGCCTCCTCCGAGGAAACATATCCGCCGCGGCGGTTGACAAGCAGAGCGAAAAGCTCTTTTGATTTTTCGTTTCTGAAAGCGATCGGCTTTTTGTCTATGAAAACGTCAAAATATCCGAATGTCCGTATATATACCCTATGCTTTTCGGGCAGGGCGGCAACGTTTTTTTCTCCGACGTTGTAAAGAATCACATAACGCCGTGTCTGTCCGCTCTTGGTTCTGGGCGGTGTGGGGCATACTGCTTTTATGCGCCTTGTGACCTTTTTTGCCGTGTCGGTATATTCAAATTCTGCTTCTCCCTTGTCAAGCACCTTTATAAACTCCGAATAGCCGATACCGCTCTTGGAAACAAACTCCTTCAGCGGACTTCCGCTCTGAGTGATATCAAGCCATTCGCTCTTGTCATAGCCGAAAAATCCACAGACGTTGTCACTTGCGTAAAGAGGTCTGATCTTAACATCCTCGACCTCAAATGCAACAAGACCGTCGTTCATATGAGCCACCAATGGCTTGCCGCTCTCTCCCGAGGATCTCATATAAGCTCCGAGTGAGCTTACGGCCGCCGCTCTGAAGCAGAGCATAGCCATATCCTCGTCCAAGCGAAGCAGCACAGCTTCATAGCTTTTTACGCCGCCTCCCTGCGCTAAGGCGCGGAATGTTATACGCGGCGGCTCAGGGCTTTCCGCGCGGCTCTTTGCAAGCATTATAAATCTGCGGACCTCTTCGCAGTCCTCCTCTATAACAAACGATCTGACAAACTGCTCCGCTGCCTGCTCAAACTGCATCGGTACTCTTTTCAGACTTCCGAAAGCGCTGTCTGTGCGGTCAAAAAGGCATTGGATCGTACCGCTGCGTGAGCTGTATTCAAATATCTCGTCGTAGACCTCCTGAAGGACCTTAATGTAGCGGGCGGTCTCCATACTTCTCAGCTCGTTGCAGCTTTCGGTAACATCGGCGCACATACAGCGGATCTCGCCATCCTCACCTGAGGAGATCCACCCGAACAGACGGATCTTCTGACCGTCCGAGCGCATAACACCGATACTGCCGCAGACACGTTCGGTTTGTGCCCTTCTTAGTGCTTCCGAAAAGCGAAGGCGCTCTTCTGGGGCGATTATCAGAAAAACGTCGTTGCCCAGAAGCTCCTCAGCATCGTCGGGGCTTTCAGCGCCGAGAATATGCAGCATACTTCCGTTGAAATATGTTATTTTGGGGTGTCCGCCGTCCTCGGACTTGCAGGCAAGCAAGCCGCAAGGGGCGGTTTCTCTAATATATTCCGAGCTTACAGAGGTCTCGGGCCTGTCCGGAAATTCATTCATACTGATTCTGACGGGAACGCTCGGCGCCCCGTTCACGGCTCCTTTTACAATATACTGTATATTAACATACCACACTGCGAGTAATTTGTCAAATACCGCGGCGGAGGGTGAGAGTGGGAAAATAAAATTTACAGAAAATTCACAACTGAAGTTTGCCGAGGAACTGTGTGGGAACATTCGGGGAACTCTTGGGGAACATTTACCGGCTATAATTGTATGTGTAAACAAAGCCTTGGCGCGGCGGCTTTGCCGGGACAGGGCATTTGAAAATATTAAATTTACGGAGGAAAATCATATGTTACTTGAAACTATTGCAAAAATCATTGCCGATCGCACAGACCGCGATCCTTCGGAGATCACAGCGGACAGCACCTTTGAGGAGCTGGGTATCGATTCCCTTGACACTGTTGAGCTGCTCATGAACCTTGAGGACGAGATCGGTCAGGAGATCGAGCTTGACCAGAAGGTTGAAACTGTAGGAGAGCTTGTTAAGTTCATCGAGAGCAAAACCGAGTAATATAAGCAGACCGCTTGATTGGAGATTAAAAATGGTAAAATCTGTGCTGTGCGAGATGCTGGGCATTAAGTACCCGGTATTTCAGGGAGGTATGGCGTGGATTGCCGACGGAAAGCTTGCCGCCGCCGTTTNNGGTCTTGGCATTATAGCGGCAGGAAACGCACCCGGAGATTATGTCAGAGAACAAATCAGAATCGCAAAATCGCTGACGGAAAGGCCTATCGGCGTAAATATCATGCTGCTTAGCCCTTTTGCCGACGATGTTGCCAAGGTAGTAGTCGAGGAGGGCGTTTCGGTCGTTACGACCGGAGCGGGCAATCCTTCAAAATATATTGAAAGCTGGAAAAATGCAGGCATCAAGGTCATCCCGGTCGNNAGCCTCGGAGCTTCGGCTCTGATAGCGGAGGGCGGCGAAAGCGGCGGACACGTCGGAGAACTGACAACTATCGTTTTGGTCCCGCAGATCTGTGACGCGACGACTCTGCCAGTTTTGGCGGCAGGCGGAATTGCGGATA
>DLOT01000076.1 GCA_002479715.1 Ruminococcus sp. UBA7477
AATCGGTATCGCCGACGTGTAAAAGCTCACGGACTTTGTCTGTGGGCTTTTTTGTTGACTTTTTTAATGCGCTGTGATATAATGTTGATAACCTAAAGGAGGGAAGACAGATGTCTGGTAATAGCAGTGCGGTTGAATGTAAAAAGAGGAAGCTTAGTAAGAAAAAAGTCGTGTTTATCGTAGCCGGTGCTTTTCTGGCGCTTTTTCTTATCGCAGCAATAGTATTTGTTTGCGCGCTTACCGATCAGCCAAAGATTTTTATTATGTCAATGTCGGCAAGGCACACTGCCTCTGAGTATATCAAAGACAAATACGGCGAAAAGCTCGATGTCGAGAAAACCGTGCCTTATTACAGCTACAGCTTTTTGTTCCCCGAGCTTGCCGGAACTATTGTGTATTCGGAGGATGGATATATTGTCGTTGTTACCGACGACGGCTGCTCTGACGATAAGCAATATGAATTAATAAAATCTGATTTTTGCGATAAATACCTGAGCGGCAGTGCGCTTGGTCTGCCTGTTAATTATGAGGCATACCTCTTTGAGCCGATCGAGGATCATTTCTGCACTGAAGAATTATATGACGGAGATATTGCATCATTTCTTCAAGCCGTGGGTGATGATGTTCGGGTGAATGTTGATTACAAAGTGACTGTTGACGATTTGCAGGATTATAAGATTATCGCCGAGAGCATTTTCTCTGATATTGATGCTGATTGTAACTACTGCAATGGAACTATACGGATATTTGATGCTGATGCCTGCGGCGAAGAGGAATACGACAGCTATAAGGACAGCGTTTTTAAGCGAAAGCTCAGCTGTGAGTATTACAGCGGAAGTAAAACTTCTTTTGTCGAAACTAAATTTGTTGAGGTCGACGGTTTCACTGCATCCTACTCATGCCGCAGCGGTCAGGCGTTTTCGCTGACTGAAAAAGATATGTCAGAGAATACCGAGGCTTATCCCGCATATTCTGAAAATGCTAAGCCCCTGAAGATACGCGATACTGCCTACAGCTTTAATGCCGATAATAATTATGACCTGTTTCTGCGCTTAGACCGTAATTACTACAATATCACTGAAAAAACCGTCCCATTGATGGTCAGTGATGTTATCGCCGATAGCACATATTATCAGAGAAGCGGCGACTGGGTGGGCAAACGGAGCTATTATTCGGTCGATTATCCCCCATATGCTCCGCAGAGCGTTGAAAGCTCTCCTATCAACGGATGTGATTATTTTCTCGATCAAGACTATCTTTATCTATATATAGGCTGCATGACAGTAGATAATCTGGGCGCCTATCTCGCTTTTGCGGATATTGAATGATCGTATCGTATACATTCGCTGTTATCACCCCGCCGCATTGAAGCCGACGGGGTGTGTTTCGTTCTGGAGACGGTTATCAAATGCCGCAAAGGTTTTGTCAGTCATGACTATGCCGCGGCGGATACTGGTATAACCGTAACGCCTGCGAATTTCGTCAACACTTTTATTGAGCCGCTCCTGCTTTTCGATTTTTTCTGCCGGTGTGAAGATGTCGAGCTGTACCGGTGCGTCTGACGGCACGACATCGTAGGCGCTGACCGCGAAGGAACGAATAGGAGGATCGCCGTTTTCAAAGGAGTATGAGCTGTGAAAAAGCTCAAGCGCTGCATCGGCGATCTGCTGTGCGTCATCGGTCGGGAGCGGCCGTCGGCTCTGGCGGGAAAAATGGCGAAGCTCTTTGTCGCGGACTCCTATGCTTATCCCGAAAGCCTTTAGCCCTGCCTCCCGCAGTCTTGTCGCAACACTTTCTGCCAGAGTAAAAATTATCAGCCTTACGTCCTCGTTGCTGACAAGATCCCGGTAGCAGGTGGTCGAGTTGCTGACAGATTTCAGCGGCGATACCTCACCCGCATACATAACAGGAGAGCTGTCGAAGCCGTTTGCAAAACGCCACAGTGTAATGCCGTTTTTGCCGAACCATTGCAGAAGATGCTCCGGCCGTGTTTTGGCAAGGTCGCCTATTGTGTGTATGCCGTATTTTAAAAGAGTCCGGTTGGTCGATCTGCCGACAAACAGCAGGTCGGAGGCAGGCAGTCCCCATATCTTTTCGCGAAAATTTTCTTCCCCGATGACAGTCACAGCATCGGGCTTTTTCATATCGGAACCAAGCTTTGCTATGATCTTGTTGAAGCTCACACCGATCGACACGGTTATACCAAGTTCACGTTTTATTCTCAGGCGTATTTCGTCTGCAAGATCGGCTGCGNNATTCGTCTATTCCGAAAGGCTCGACACGGTCGCAGTAGCTCTCATATATTGCCCTCGCCCGACGGGAAAATTCGAGATAGAGAGGGAAGTGGGGGCGCACCAGCACAAGCCCCGGACATTTGGCTTGCGCCTCCCAGATCGTTTCGCCTGTTTTGATGCCGAAAGCTTTGGCGATTTGGTTTTTCGCCAAAATAATGCCGTGCCGCTCCTCGGGGTTCCCTGCGACAGCAACGGGCTTATCTGCGATTTCGGGGTTTATACGGCATTCTATCGATGCGTAACAGTTGTTTATGTCGATGTGCAAAATTTTTCTGCGGTTCATTTCACAGCACTCCTTGAAAACAAATGTTCTTATATTTATTCTACCACAAGAACGTTTGTTTGTCAAGAACGTTTGTTCTAAAAATAAAAAAGCCTATTTCTCCCCGATCAGTGAGCAGTCCAAACCGATTTTGAGATAAGCGGTCAACAGTACAAATAACAAAATCCCCCCGCCCATAGGGCAGGGGAAAATACGTCATATATTGATATGTAAGGCGTTTAAAGCAAATACGCACAGGAGGATCAGAATGCCGCCTTGAGCTGTCCTCCGCCGATGACATAGTCACCGTCATAAAAGACAGCCGATTGACCGGGGCATACCGCTGCCAAAGGTTTGTCAGGAATAACCTCGGCTGAACTATGACCGAGGGGATATACAGTTGCCGCGGTTTCGGTTTGATGATACCGCGTCCGAACGGATACCCTGATAGGAGATGTCAGCTCGTCGAACGGGATAAGGTTGAGGTTTTCCACCGTAAACCTGTCGCAGGTCAGCCTGTCGCTTGTTCCCAGAACGAGCCTGTTTTTTTCAATGTCTTTCCGGATTACGAAAAGCGGCGCGCTGTAAGAAACGCCCAAGCCCCTCCGCTGNNGCCTGCCGATAACGGTTTCGTCCGGGAGAACTATATCTCCTTCGGGGGGCTGCTTGCCGGTATAGCTTGTGATAAACTCGCTGTAGCTGCCGTTTTTTATGAAGCAGATGTCCTGACTGTCAGGGCGGTCGGCATTCTTGAAGCCTGCCGCTCGTGCCGTGCTTCGTATTTCTTCCTTGCTTAGCTCACCGAGCGGAAAGCATATATGCGAAAGTTGCCGCTGGCTCAAACCGTAGAGAACATAGCTCTGGTCTTTTCGTGGATCGGCACCGCGCTTCAGAAGAGTACGTCCGCCGCTATTTTCCAGCCGGGCATAATGTCCGGTCGCGATCTTGTCGTAGCCCAGCGAAAGTGCCTTTTCAAGAAAGTATCCCAGCTTGACATACCGGTTACAAACAACGCAGGGATTAGGCGTCGCACCGCTGAGGTATACATTGACAAAGTTTTGTATGACGTGTTTTTCAAAGGTCTCACGGCAGTCGATGACATCGAATGGGATACCAAGCTTTTCGGCACAGCCCTTTGCGTCCGCAATGTCCGCTTCATTATCAAAGAGTCGCATGATAGCTCCGCCGACGGTAAAGCCGTTATCCGACAAAAGCTTCGCCGTCACCGTGCTGTCAACACCGCCGCTCATCGCCACACAAATTCTCTCGGGCTTCATGAGATCTCGCCTATAACATCGCCGATATGCACGTCATTGCGGGTCGTCGAACGCTCAAGAAGCAATCCGACTGTGGAGCCTGCGGGCGCCGAACCAACGACCTTTCCGTCACGCTCGATCGCAACGACCTTGGTCTTTGTCGTTGTCCTGTTCGCCGCGTGGACGATAAGTGCTAAGCTTCCCGCTTTGGCAATTCCTACTCCGATCTGTCCGCGAACGACCACTCCGCCGCCCTTGGCATAGAACACCTTATCCACCAGCATACGGAACTGTGTGTCCTCCGGCTTGGGTCTGAGAGCTGCAAAGTTGTTTGTCTGCTGTTGAGCTGCGTCTTGCGGAGTTGTCGTATACTTTGTCTGAGGGCGTATGTCCTCTGCGGGAGCGGAAACTGTCGGTTGTGCGGCACGAACGGTTTTGATCTCGCCTGAGTCGTTTTTTGGCTTAGAAGCTGTTTTTACGACCTTAGGCGGCTCCGCCTTGCTTTCCTCCTCGTAGGTAAAGGTGTTTTTCAAAAAATTCGCTAACTTATCAAGCATACTGCTTTCCTCTTTTCGTATGTTATACGGAATATTTTTTCGACTGCTCTACTGCGAGAGCGTCGCATCTTTCGTTTTCGGGATGCCCCGCATGACCCTTGACCCACACAAATTCGACACTGTGCTGCTCCAGAAGCTCCAGAAGCTTTTGCCATAGATCCGGATTGAGCGCCGGATTTCCGTCGGACTTTTTCCAGCCCCTAGCCCTCCAGCCGACAGCCCAACCCTTTGTGACACCGTCCGTAACATATTTGCTGTCGCTTGTCAAAATAACGCGGCAGGGTTCTTTCAGCGCCGAAAGAGCGGCAATTACAGCCGAAAGCTCCATGCGGTTGTTGGTGGTTTGTGCTTCCCCTCCGGAAAGCTCTTTTACAATGCCGTTATAGCGCAAAACCGCTCCCCAGCCGCCTGGTCCGGGGTTGCCCGAGCAGGCTCCGTCAGTAAAAATCTCAACGGTTTTCAATGCCACAAATCCTTTCCGACCTGCGGACGAAAAGAACCGTCCGCACCCGCCTCGGGTCAGCCTTCGGCGGAAAAATGTTTATACACATTAAGTATACAACATTTTCGCCGCATTTGCAAGCACATTTTTCTGTAACATTAATATTTGTCGAAAGTTTTTTCAAATCGGCAAATAATTTCAAAAAATATTTGAAATTGATGAGTATATGTGTTATAATGAGTTTAACAGTGCAGTTGCGACGTATATATTAAGAAATAAAAGAAAGGAATGTTTGAAATGGTAGAGAGAGAGAATAAATCAGCCGCGAAAAAGGTTTTGATAATCATGCTGCTCGTCGAGCTTTTTGCGGTATTGGCGATTTTTCTGCTGACGGTTATTTTTAAAGATGAGAACAGCACCCCGTCTATTTTCGGCAACAGCTTTTACATAACCGATAATGAGAAGATGGACGTTCAGACGGATTCGCTTGTTCTGGCTAAAAACGGCAGACCCGACGGAAGCGTTGTCGGCGGAGTGATCCTTTGTGAAAACCTTGCCGAAGGCACGGGAATATACAGAGTTGTCGGGGTCGAGTCTACAAACGAAACATTTATTTATAACGTATGTCTTGACAGCGAACCGACGAATATCATTAAAGTAGATGCCAAAAATGTTGTCGGCGAATGCAAATACGCATATCACACTGCCGGAAGAGTCTTGATTTTTATGAAATCAAAAACAGGCGTTATCATTTGTGTGCTGATACCGGTCATCATTCTGGCGGTTATAGAGCTTGTTCTGGGATTCATCAAGGAAATGAAGAAAAGAGAGCTTGAAAAGAAGCGTGAAAAGGTAAGGCATGAGCAGGAAAGACACTACAGCACTAAACGCCGCCGTGACAGAGCCTTTACCTTTGACGACTTCAAGAATGAGGAACAGACATTGAAGTCCCGTTATAATAAGAAAAACAGAGATGAGATCTCTGAAATTCGCAAGCCGGTCCGCAGGATCAAAGTTTCAGACGAACAGACCAAGATCGTGAATATAGATGAGGAAAGCAGAGCAAGGGTCAGGGCTAAGGCAATGCAAATTCAGGCGGCGGTTGATTCTGCTGAGGAGAATGATAGGGCTTATGAGGCTGCCTCTGAAAGCAGTTCTCGCGGAAGCTTTGACTTTACGCAGGATCTGAGCTTTAACCGCTACAGTGATGACGACCTGCCGTTCGATACCTCCGAAGTAGAGGAAACATATGAATATGCGGCTGCTGCGCCTGCCGAAACGGTCGAGCCTGAGGTTTATGAAGCTCCTGTACCCGAAAAAACAGAAGTTGAGCCGCCCAAGCCTAAAGCTCCTGCTATGTCTTTGAACGAAATGATGGATCTCATGGCTAAGAGCAAAGCCAAGCTTCAAAAGGATATTGAAAAAAACAAATAGATATTATTTAATCAAAGCCGTCTTTTGCGATAAAGCAGCAGGCGGCTGATCGAAAACTTTTAATCTAAATCCCATTATTTGTTTACAACAACTTTTTCGACAAACTANNCCGCCGGACAGATTACTCTGCCGGCGGTTATTTGTTTGTTTTATAATCGTTTGCTTATACAGCACCCGGTTTAAGAAGTGGCTGCCGCGCTTCTGTTATTCTGCGGGCTTGTAGTTTTTTCCGTAGAATGCGCGGAGATACATTTCCTTCATTTCGGAGATCAGCGGGTAACGCGGGTTTGCACCTGTGCACTGGTCATCAAATGCCTGAAGAGCCATATCGTCCAGCTGGGCAAGGAACTTTTCTTCGGTCGAGCAGCCTGTGCGCTCAAACCACTCCTTGATCGTTGTGGGTATTCCGATAGATTCCTTCAGCTCGTCTATCTTTTTGAGCAGCTTGTTGAATATTGCCATATCGTCCTTGCCTGTAAGTCCCAGGAATCTTCCGACCTCAGCGTATCTCTCGAGCGTGTGAGGATACTGATACTGCGAGAATGTTCCCATTTTTGTAGGCGCTTCGGCAATATTGAACTTCATTATTTCGTTCAAAACGAGCGCATTCGCAACGCCGTGAGGAACATGGTGGAAAGCGCCGAGCTTGTGCGCCAGCGAGTGGGATACACCCAGAAATGCGTTTGCGAAAGCCATGCCAGCAAGGGTCGAAGCATTTGCCATCTTGTCACGGGCTTCGACGTTTGTTCCGTCTGCATAAGCTGTAGGCAGATACTTGAATACGCTTTCTATTGCCTTGAGTGCAATCGCGTCGGTGTAGTCGGTTGCCATGATCGACGCGTATGCCTCAAGAGCGTGAGTCAGAACGTCGATACCGGAAGCAGAGGTAAGCCCCTTGGGAGCAGACATCATAAGATCTGTGTCTATTATTGCCATGTTGGGCATCAGCTCGTAGTCGGCGAGAGGATACTTGATTCCGCTCTTTTCGTCTGTGATAACGGCAAACGGAGTAACCTCGGAGCCTGTTCCGGAGGAAGTCGGAACAGCGATAAACATAGCCTTTTCGCCCATTTTCGGGAAAGTGTAGACTCTCTTGCGGATATCCATAAATCTCATTGCCATGTCCATGAAGTCAGCCTCGGGATGCTCGTAAAGAACCCACATGATCTTAGCCGCGTCCATAGCCGAGCCTCCGCCGAGTGCAATGATCGCATCAGGCTCAAATCCGGCCATAAGAGCCGCGCCTTTTTGAGCGCTTGCGAGGGTCGGATCCGGATCAATGTCGTTAAAGAGGGAGTAGGTTATGTCCATCTCCTCAAGTCTGTCGGTTATGCACTTGGCCATACCGAGCTTTGCGAGCATTCTGTCGGTTACGACGAAAACCTTCTTCTTGTTGTAAACCTCTTTAAGCTCTTTGAGAGCAACAGGCAGACAGCCTTTTTTGAAATAAACCTTCTGCGGTGTTCTGAACCAAAGCATATTCTCTCTCCTCTCGGCGACCGTCTTAATGTTGAGCAGGTGTTTAACGCCTACATTTTCCGAAACGCTGTTTCCGCCCCATGATCCGCAGCCGAGCGTAAGTGAAGGAGCAAGATCGAAGTTGTAAAGGTCGCCGATTCCGCCGTGTGAAGACGGAGTGTTAATGAGGATACGGCAGGTTTTCATTCTGTTCTGGAATGTCGCTATCTTGGCACTTTCCGTTACAGTGTTGATATAGAGCGACGATGTATGGCCTATGCCGCCGTCGTGAACGAGCTTGTCTGCTTTGTCGAGAGCCTCATCAAAGCTTTCAGCCTTGTACATCGCAAGAACGGGCGAGAGCTTTTCGTGAGCAAATTCTTCTTCGATGTCAACCGATTCGACCTCGCCGATGAGGATCTTTGCATTCTTGGGAACTTCAACGCCCGAGAGCTGAGCAATCTTATATGCCGACTGACCTACAATCTTTGCATTGACCGATCCGTTGATAATTATAGTCTTTCTGACCTTTTCGCATTCGTCGTCATTCAGAACATAGCAGCCGCGGTAGATAAACTCCTGCTTAACTGCGTCATAGATGTCCTTGTGAACGATGACAGACTGCTCGGAGGCGCATATCATACCGTTGTCAAAGGTCTTTGAGTGGATTATCGAGGAAACCGCAAGCTTAATGTCCGCGCTGGAATCAATGATTGCAGGCGTGTTGCCGGCTCCTACACCGACAGCGGGTTTTCCGCTGGAATATGCTGCATTGACCATTCCGGGTCCGCCGGTCGCAAGAATAATATCCGCATTTTTCATAACGGCGTTGGTCAGATCTATAGAAGGCTTGTCTATCCAGCTGATAATATGCTCGGGAGCGCCTGCCTTGATCGCAGCGTCGCGAACGATCTTTGCAGCCTCAATGGTGCATTTTTTTGCGCGAGGGTGAGGCGAGATGATGATTGCATTTCTTGTTTTCAAAGCAAGAAGAGTCTTGAAAATAGCGGTCGAGGTCGGGTTGGTTGTCGGGATGACCGCAGCGATAACTCCGATAGGCTCAGCGATACGAACCGTTCCGAAAGCGTCGTCCCGCTCGATAACACCGCAGGTCTTGGTGTTCTTGTAAGCATTGTAGATGTATTCAGCGGCATAGTTGTTCTTTATGACCTTGTCTTCAACAACTCCCATTCCCGTTTCCTCAACAGCCATCTGGGCAAGAGGGATCCTCGCGGCGTTTGCAGCAATAGCCGCCGCCTTAAAAATGGCGTCGACCTGCTCCTGTGAGAATGCGGCAAACTGTTCTTCTGCCTTTCTCATAACCGAAAGGCGTTCCATAAGAGCATCAACATTGTCGATGATAGGCTCTGTGTTTTCGATAGCAGTCATAGTTTTTACCTCCGATATTAACAATTAACCGTAGTTTGTGAAGCTTTCTCTTAATTATTATTATATAGGTGTGTTAAAAAAATGTCAATGTTTTAGAAAACAATCTTTAATGATTTTGCGGGCATTCAGTTAGGCATATTGCACAACTGCCGCAATATGTTAACAATGAGTGAACAATAAATTAATATTTTGCTTATGTTTGTGAACTTTGTGCAAAAAGATTGCAAATCGTCTGCAATTATGATACAATATATGCATACGAAACAGGGAGTAAACTGTTTCTTAACATTTTATTCAAATAATAAGGAGGATTTCAAATGAAGCTGGAACATTTTGTGGCGTCAAAGCCGGAGTATGATATTTACAAAGAGGGCAATAAAGCAATAAAGGTCTACAAGACGCCCGAGCTGAAGGAAAAATGTCTCTATGCCGCACTGACTCATGCGCGTGTTGAAACTACCTTGGTAAATTCCTTTGTAAAGATGCCCGTTCTGGATGAGGTTTCGATCATCGACGGTAAGTGGGCGATAACTATGGATTGGATAGAGGGCAAAACCATGGGTCAGCTCATTCGTGAAAATCCTGACAAGGCCGAATCCTACATCAATAAGTTTATTGACATTCAGACAGAGCTTCACGCTCAGTATATGCCGCTTTTGAGCAAGCTCAAGGACAAAATGTCGCGTCAGATCAAGTCGCTCGGGCAGATTGACGAGATTAAAAAATACGAGCTGCTGACCCGTCTTGACAGTATGCCCAAGCATATCAAGCTTTGTCACTACGACCTTTCGCCGGATGATATCATCATAAATGATGAGGGAACATATGTTATCAACTGGGGCAGCGCCAGACAGGGCAACGCTTCTGCCGACGTTGCAAAGAGCTATTTGCTTTTGTCGCTTAACTTCCCTCAGTATGCGGATATGTATCTCAACAAGTATTGCCTCAAGAGCGGTACAGCTAAGCAGTATGTTCAGAAATGGCTTCCGATCGTTGCAGCGGCTCAGCTGATCAAAAACAGACCCGAGGAAAAAGATCTGCTCATGCGTTGGATCGACGTTGTGGATTACGAATAACTATCATTAATATCAGTGCAAACAGCCCTTTCTCTTTTGATTGAAGAGAAAGGGCTTGTTGTTTTCCTGAATCTACAGTTCGATAGCTTTTCCGAGCCAGAATGAATATATTACGCATCGGGTTATGGGTTTGTCGAGCAAAACCGAAAAAGCGTTTTGGTAAAGCTCCAGCTGTAGGGAATATCTTTCAGTCAGCTCCTCCGGTGTTTCTACCTTGTCGGTCTTGTAATCAACTATAGTGTAGCCGTCCTCCTCCTCAAAGATACAGTCGGCAATACCCTGGATCATTCCGCTCGAGGAGGCATATTCGCCGAAACGCTCCTTTGAGAGCGGCAGGTCGCAAAGCTTTATCATAAATTGCTTCTCTCGCATCATGTTTTTCGAGCCGAGCATTTTTTCAGCCAGATCTCCGCGGAAAAATTTTTCCAGAGCCTCGGTATAGATCCCCGCAGCCTCCTTTTCCGAAAACCGTCCGAGAGAAAGGAGCCTGTCAAGCTCTCCCTCAACACTTCGGCAGGCGGCTTTGAAATCGCAAAGCTCCATGAATCTGTGCGTGAGAGTTCCGCGCTCGGCAGATGAAAAGCCGTCCTTCTTTCCGGAGAAATTAGGTATCTGCGGATAAAACGGCGCGCTGTCACGGTGAGAGATCTCCGTGACCGAAACCTTTGCAAGGTCGTCGGAGATTTTCGGTGCAGGCTGTGCAAGGAGAGATTCAAGCTGCGAGAAAAGTTCTTTGTCAAGATCTTCTGCCTTTTTGGTATTTCGGGAAGCCGCTTCTTTTTTATCTTCAGCGATTTCACTCACCGTTATACGGCAGCTTCTGTCCGTTTGGCGGACATTGTCGGGAAGCCCAAGCTGTTTTATGAGCCTGTCGCAGTCACAACTGAAGGCGCAGGCAGTCAGAATCCAATCAAGCATACTCTTTGCCGATAGTGCCGTTTCCGGGGTTATGCAGCTGACCGCCGCAGCATCTTCGAGCATTTTGGAGGTCCTTGAGGCTGCCTGAGAAGGAAGGACCTTAGGCAGGGTTATGATCAGACGCTCCTTTGCTCTTGTAACAGCAACATAGAGCAGGCGCATTTCTTCGCTTATTGTTTCCTTCCTTTTGTGAGCGCTGATTGCCGTGTAGGGAGCTGTGGGATAGCGGGCAAAAAGTTTGCGGTCTGTTATGCGTATCCCTATTCCGCTCTCGTCAAGAACGACCGGCGCTTTATCGTCAAATCGGAATTCGGTTTTAAGACATGAGAGAAAAACGAACGGAAACTCAAGCCCCTTCGATTTGTGCATAGTCATAACATTGACGGCGTCGTTTTCTTCGGTTACAGTCACAGCCTGTTTGAAGTCCTTTTTATTTTTCACAACACCGTCCAGATAGCGCAGGAAGCCCGTTAGACCGCCGCCTGAGCCTTTGTCGTAGTCGGATGCAAGCTCAAGAAGCAGCCGCAGATTTGCCTGTGCGCGCTCTCCGCCGGAAAATGATGCGGTGAGTATGTAGAAATCTGTTTCGACCAGAAGCCTTCTGATAAGCTGCTCTGTCGGCATCGCAGAGGCGTAATAGCGAAACAGCGAGATCTTTTCCAGCGTTTCTTTGCACTTCGCTTTAAGGCTGTTGTCAAGCTCACGCCTTTCTGCCTTGACCATCAGAGTGTAAAGCTTGTCGCCGCGAGTCCTGCCGGATTTCAGGCTTGCTGCCTGATCGTCCGAAAAACCGAAAATAGGGGAGAGCATGACCGAGAGCATCGCAATGTCATTCATCGGCTTGTCAATAATTTTCAAAAGTGAGGTCATCAGAGAGATCTCGCGTGATTTGAGATAGCCGTCGATCTCGCGGCAGGACATTTTAAGTCCCTGCTTTTCAAATGCCGCAGAAAAGAGCGCATTCTGAGTTTTGTTTCTTGTCAGAACACAAAAATCCGACGGCCGGCAGGGACGGCTTTTGCCGTTTTCAAAGACAGGAGTTTCAGCGTCTATCATACTGCGTATCTTCTCGGCAACAGCAGTCTGCTCATCTCCGTCAAACAGAGCGATCTCGGTCGGGGCGTCTTCTCCGTCATAGCTTGCACCCGCGTAAAGGCGCTCACTTTCGGTGTAGTCCACCCCGCCGACCTCCCGGCTCATCAGATGTGAAAAAAGAAAGTTTGCAAAGTCGATAACGCTTTGACGGCTTCTGAAGTTCTTTGAAAGCACGATCTCTTTGAGTGAGCCTTCATATTCAGGCGAGCGGGCGTTTTCGCGCGCCTTTGAAAACAGCTTGGGGTTTGAAAGACGGAAACCGTAAATAGCCTGCTTGATATCTCCGACGGCGAACACGTTTTTTCCCGATATGTCAAGATCGTCCGTATCCGAGATGCATTTAAAGATGATTTCCTGAAGATTGTTGATATCCTGAAATTCGTCGATGAGGATCATGCCAAACTCTCCGGAGGCGGCAAGCTCCTCACAAAGCCGCGTCCTTTTGAGTTTTCCATCTTCGTTTTCGCATAGAAGTTTGACGGTCATCAGCTCAACATCGGCAAAGTCACAGCCGTTGCGCGACTGCTTTTCGGCAGTTATCAGCTCGTCGGCGTGCGAAATGATCCCTAAAAGCGTTTCGGCAAGCTGCGCGCTTTGAGCACAGTCATCACAAACCTCCTCAAACGGGCAGCATACATCTTCGGCGAGCTGTTTGATAAGCTCCTTTGATTCGTCTCGCAGACTGCTTATGAGCAGTCTTGCTTCCTTGTCGGAATTGAATTGCATCAGGCTTTCAAACTTGTCGGCACTTTTTTCGGTCAGCTTAGCCTTGTTGCGCTTTGGCTTATATTGCGAAAGCAGAGCGTATGAGGTATCCCAGTCGGAGAGAGAAACGGCAGAGATCAGCTTTTCAATAAATGCCTCGTCGTCGCTCAGGATATCGCCTATGCCGTCATCCTGATACAGCCCTTTGCAGAGAATTTCCGCCTTTTCATTAAGCGCCTTTATTCTGAGGCATACCGAAAGGGAAGTTTCAAGGATTTCGGCGCAGGCTTTTTCAGCGGCTTTTTGTGATTTAAGCTCGTCTATGCTTTTGTCGATGTAGCTTTGCGCAAAGGGAAGCGAGCGTATGTATCTGTAGACCTCCTTGGCGCTTTCGATAAGGCTGTCACTGCTTGAGAACACAAGATCTGTGAGCTTTTCAGTTTCGGAGGTATGGTCTTTGTAAAAATCGTCTACCGCTCGTCTGAACATCTCATCAACGATGATCTCAACATCATTCTCTTCAAGAATACGGACGCCGTTTTGCAGACCGAGAGTGTGAACGTTGTTTCGCACAAGGTCAAGGCAAAATGCATTTATGGTCATGATCTTAGCCGATTGCAGACTGCTTTGCTGCTGTAAAAGCCATTCATTGTCGGTGCTTTCGGCTATTTTGTCGGAAAGCGCCGTGCTGAGCTTATCTCTCAGCTGAGCCCCCGCTGCGTTCGTGAAGGTGACGGCAAGCAGAGTGTCGGCAGGAACGGCAGCGGTTTCGTCTGAGAGAATTTCTATACTGCGCTCGATCAGAACGGCTGTTTTGCCGCTTCCTGCTG
>DLOT01000024.1 GCA_002479715.1 Ruminococcus sp. UBA7477
ATCTGCTATATTTATATTATAAATAATTAGGTTTGGGAGGTGTAATCTATGGAAAAGGAAAAAATTGCGGGAAGCGCGCTGAAGAAAACCGGCGGCTTCTTTGCAGAGTTCAAAAAGTTTATCGCAAAGGGCAATGTAATGGACCTGGCGGTCGGTGTTATCATCGGAGCTGCATTCCAAAACATTGTTGCTGCGCTGACAGGAAGCTTTATCAATCCGCTGATCGCACTGCTGACCGGCGGCTGTAAAAAGAATCCTGAAACCGGAGCGCTTGAGCTTGTCGGAGGTCAGTTTACCGTTAAGGGTGTCACCTTTGATTACGGTGCGTTTATTTCCGCGGTAATAAACTTTCTGATAATGGCTCTGATTCTGTTCATTCTTATCAGAAGCGTTAACAAGCTGATGGCGCTCGGCAAGAAGAAAGAAGCCGCCGCGCCGGCAGGTCCTACTAAGGATCAGGAACTGCTTATGGAGATCCGCGATCTTCTCAAGGCTCAGGCTGCAACAACTGCCGCAGCTGCAGCAGAGGCAAACGCCAAGGCGGACACCGAATAGCCAAGCAGAAAACATTTTTTAGGAGAGGTCGTTCCCAAAGCGGCCTCCCCTTTTATTTTGCAAAAACAGCTATCACATAAAGAAAACCCACCGTGCATTTTTCATTTCCGAAAGTACACAGTGGGTTTATTTTCATCATCGCATTGAAGCTGTAGTTATCCTTTGGCCTTTGCGAGAGTCCAGTTAGTGGTATCAGCCTGATTCGGGAAGCCGCCGACATACGGGCTGTCCTCAGAATCTGCCCAGACTACCGCAAGCGGATAACCGCTCTGATCCAGCGAGCAGCCGTATACCGAGCCGACCGCGTCACTGTCCATTTCAAGATCTACAGCGTCCATAATATAATCCGCGGTGTCGTCATGTCCGCCCGCCTCCATAGGGATAACATAAAGATAATCGACCTCATTGTCGCTTATTCTAAGCTCGCCAAGCTCGTAATCATCTTCATAAAGAACTATGCCCGCATTAAGGCACCTGTTCGCATAATTGTTGATAGCGTTGTAAACAATTTTAGCATTGCTGTTGGCTGTGGAAAGCTTCGCGTCAGTAAAATAACTTATCATTGCAGGCGTTAGGATAGCCGCCAGAATACCGATTATAGCGATTACGATTATAAGCTCGATAAGCGTGAAGCCTTTGTTCAGCTTTTTCATATAATAACCTCCAGACTGAAAGAATGCACTTATATACAATATTATTATAATACAGATTGTTGAATATGTCAACTCTTTTGCGAAAAAAATCTGTACTTTTTGTGAACAAAGGCGGGGCAATTTTGGCGCAAAAAAAGAACCCGCATAAGCGAGTTCTTTTAATAAGTAAACTAGATCAATCAGGTACTAACAGCAGCTCCGCCGGCAGCATCGTTAATACCCCAGTCAACCTTGTCAGCCTGCTTCGGATATCCGCCAACATAAGCGCCGTCGCCGAGCTTAGAAATCTGATCCTTAGCGCACCAGATAGCTGCGGTCGGGAATCCCTTGTTGGAAATTCTGATTACGCAGTAAGAATCCTTAGCCTCGTCGCCGATTCCCTTGTAAATAGCATCAGCAAGATAAGGTGAAGCTGCAGCAACGCCAGAAAAAGTAGTAGAAGGAACGATTGTTGTATCATCCTGAGCGTCAGCACCTGTAAGTTCTACAATCGCAGTGATCGTGTAGTCGCCGCCGGGAAGTGTGTTGCTCTTTGTGGAGCACTTCTGAGCGTAGTTGTTAGCTGCTGTGTAAACAGTCTTTGTGGTTGCGTTTGCATTAGAAAGCTTAGAATCTGTGATGTAACCGATCATAGCAGGAACCAGGATTGCTGCGAGGATACCGATGATAGCGATTACAACGATGAGCTCTACGAGCGTAAAGCCCTTGTTTGACTTCTTCATAGAAATCCCTCCATAATTAATTATAGTTTTCCGAGGTTGTGAATTAGCTGTGAACGATTCACGCTTTTCTTTACCTCTTGTTAACATTATAGCTTCATTTTCTTAATAAGTCAACACCTAATAGCTGATTGTAACCGTTTTGTAACCGCTTTTGATTTTTTGAACAATTTGTAAACTGAAATTTATGCTATTGTCACAAATCCGCTGTTTTTAGCTAACGTTTTCGTTACAATTATGTATTGGTTTATATTTGTTAACAATTAGTTTTGCCCTTTTTCAGCGCTCGCAGGATCCCCGATACAGGCAAGCGGCGCCGATTTTGTGAACGGAAAAATAAATTTGTTAAAACAAAAATCGTTGACAATAAAGAGCCTGAATATTATGCCGTCAGTTCATTGCGATAAATCGCTTCAGCTCCTGTGTGCTTATGCACTTTTCGCGGGCGACCCCCATAGAGATCGACTTGTTCTTGACAAGGCGCGCAAGCTCCTGGTCCATTGTCTGCATTCCGAACTGCTTTCCTGTCTGCATCGAGGAACCGATAAGGTGAACCTTGTCATCTCTTATCATAGCCTTTATCGAGTCGGTAGCATTGAGGATCTCACAGCAGGCTATACGGTTTAGACCGTCGAGCGTCGGGCAAAGGGTCTGTGTACAAATTCCGACAAGAACGGAAGCGAGCTGTGTTCTTATCTGATGCTGCTGGTGTGCAGGGAAAACGTCGATGATACGGTCGATAGTTGAAGCGGCGTCGGTCGTGTGGAGGGTGCTCATAACAAGGTGTCCGGTTTCAGCGGCGGTTACGGCAGCTTCGATAGTTTCGTAGTCACGCATTTCTCCAACGAGAATAATGTCGGGGTCCTCACGGAGGGCGGCTCTCAGAGCCATAGAAAAGCTCTGAACGTCCTGCCCTATCTCACGCTGGTTTACCATGCATCTCTTATGACCGTGCATATATTCGATAGGGTCTTCAATTGTTATAATGTGCGCCGACTTATTAACGTTAACGTGGTCGATCATTGCGGCAAGGGTCGTCGATTTACCGGAACCGGTAGGGCCAGTTACGAGAACAAGTCCACGGGGGCGCATCGCGAAGTCTGCCAGAACAGGCGGCAGGTTAAGGTCGGTCAGGGTCGGGATATCGTTTCTCAGAAGACGTATCGCAATAGCGGTGTTGCCTCTCTGACGATAAACATTGACTCTGTGACGGAAGCCTCTCTTTGAAACGAAAGTAAAGTCGGTGTCGATATGCTCTTTGATCGAGGCCTTCTGCCTTTCATTACACATATTTTCGCAGACACGGAGAATGTCGATCTCTGTCATCTCGGTGTATGACGAAAGCTTTCTGAGCATACCTCCCTGTCTTACTATCGGCGGGATTCCTACCGTGAAGTGCAAGTCTGAGCAGCCGAGTGCTCTCGCCTCATCAAGAATTCTGTCAATATCAATCGTAGCCATACCATTTCCTCCTATTTTATAATGGGTCTTATACAGCGTATGTTACACGGATAAGCTCTTCCATCGAAGTTCTTCCCTCTTGAACGAGGTCCGCAACGTTGTCACGGAGCAGTCTGGTTCCCTCCTCCTTGGCGAGAGCCGCAATAGCGTCAGCCTTAGCGCCCGAGGTAATGAGCGATGCCATTCTTGACGTACAAAGCAGGATCTCGTGGATCGCGGTACGTCCCTTATATCCTGTATTGTTGCATTCCGGGCAGCCGACGGCGTCATAAATCGGTACACTGCCTGATATTCCCAGAAGCTCGTTATCCTCAGGAGCTGACATTCTCATCTTCTTGCACTTCGGACAAAGTACCTTTGTAAGTCTTTGTGCAACGATACCGATAAGCGAGGTCGCAACCATATACGGCGCAACACCCATATCCACAAGACGGGTTACTGTCGAAGCAGCGTCGTTGGTATGGAGTGTTGAAAGCACCATATGTCCTGTGATAGCGGCTCGGATAGCGATCTCGGATGTTTCCTGGTCACGCATCTCTCCGACCATTATAATGTCAGGGTCCTGACGGAGTATAGAACGAAGGGCAGCCGCAAAGGTCATGCCTGCCTTATCGTTGATCTGGCACTGGTTAATGCCCTCGATCTCCTTTTCAACAGGGTCCTCAACGGTGATAACATTAACATTCGGCTTTGCCATTTCACCGAGAGCCGCATAAAGGGTAGTTGTTTTACCGGAACCGGTCGGTCCTGTTACGAGCATAACTCCCTGAGGAACCTTCAACATAGAAATAAACTTCTTATAGTTGGTGTCGTTCATACCGAGGTCGGTAACCTTTCTTGATGCAACGTTACCGGTAGCAAGAATACGGATAACGACCTTTTCTCCGTGAACTGTCGGAAGGTTTGATACACGGAGGTCAAGGTGCTGTCCGTCAACATCCGCAGACATACGGCCGTCCTGAGGAACACGCTTCTCGGCAATATTCATACCGCTGAGGATCTTGTATCTTGTTATGAGCGGACCATGGATTACATTTGATATCGGCGGCATAAGCTCAACAAGGTCGCCGTTTACACGGATACGGATCCTTGTGTAATGCTCAAACGGTTCGATATGAATATCCGTCGCTTCATGACGATGAGAGTTTTCGATAATAGTATTTGCCAGCTTAACAATAGGAGCATTCTCGATTCTGTCCGAGGAGGGATCGAGATTTGAAAGGTCGATATCGTCATCGTCCTCCGCAGCCTGAGAAGCTTCCGCCGCGATATTTTCGGCGCTTCCCGCAGAATACATACGACCGATGTACTTGGCGATCAGCGACTTTGTTGACAAAACAGGCTTGACCTCACAGCCTGTAATAATTCTTACGTCCTCAAAAATATAGAAGTTTGCAGGATCACTGGTAGCAACCGACAGTCTTTTGCCGTTCAGCTCTATTGCAATAAGATTATACTTTCTCGCAACGGCCTCGGGTATCTTCTTGACAACCTCGCCGGAAAACTGGGTCTGGTCAAGATCGACATAAGGAATATTCATCTTTTCGCCGAGAGCTTTTGCGAAATCCCTGTCGGAGACAAATCCCATATCGACAACGACATCGCCGAACATCTTTCCCTTTGTTTCTTTTTGTTTTGCCAAAACCTTTTCGAGGTTTTCTTGTGTCAGCAAGCCTTTTTCAACAAGGTATTGACCTATTGGCACATTTCTCATACGATTACCTTCCTTTATGCAAAAATTAAAATAGCTATTGTAAACCAATTTGATTTGTGGTACAATTATAGAAGAACTCAAGGCAAATCAATTATTAGGAGGATCAATATGCCTGTTACAGAGCTTGTGTATACCATCATCGTATACATATTCATATTTCTTTTCGGAATAACTATCGGCAGCTTTCTAAACGTTTGCATCTACCGCCTGCCGAAGGAGGAGTCGCTGATAAAGCAGAACTCCCACTGCATGACCTGCGGCGCGCAAATCAAGCGATACGATCTTATCCCTGTTTTCAGCTGGCTGATGCTTAGAGGAAAATGCCGTAGCTGCGGCGCACCGATATCCCCTCGCTACTGCATAGTCGAATCACTGAACGGAATACTCTATGTTTTGATCTTTATGCACTACGATTTTATGTTCTATCCGCTCAAAGCGATCTGCGTCTGCCTGCTGGTTTCCGCTCTTATAGTTGTATTTTTTATGGACTGGGACACACAGCTTATTTCAAACTATGTTGTCGGATTTATTGCACTGGTCGGAATACTCGATTGCCTGCGCTTTGAGCTTGGTCTTGATGTTGTTTCAAACTTAGACGGCGGAGAGATCTCAATAAAGAGCCGCATAATAGGATTTTTCGCAGTCAGCGTCATTCTTCTGATAATCGAGCTTGCCTCAGGCGGCCGAGCTATGGGGCGCGGCGATGTTTACCTCATGGCTGCCGCAGGAATATTCCTTGGTGTCAAGGGCATCTTAGTCGCGTTTATGATCGGGCTTTTCAGCGGAGCAGTCGCAGGAATGATAATAAAACACATCACAGGCGGAAGCAAATTTGCATTCGGTCCATGGCTTTCGATAGGCATTGCAATCGCTGCGATCTGGGGAAACCAAATTGCCGACGCGTACCTCAGATTCTCCGGATTTATCGCCTGAGCATATACATATTCATTCCCTGCCGTGTGCAGGGAATTTTTTTGACCTGTTTTCGATATAGCGCTCAAAAAATCCTCTTAATAGGTTTCCCTGTTAAGGGGATTTTTTCAGCACGCGGCGGTTAAGCCGCGTGTGGAATGTTTTGAATTAATGAATTTCAGCTCAGCAGATCAAGCCAGTGTTTTGATAGTAAGCTTATCAACGCCAAATGAGCCATCGCATGAAAATTGGAGGGTATAATCCTTCGTTTCATTAGCGCCGATCGAAGCATTAATCTCTACAGTTATAGTGTCGCCGGAATATGTTGGTGCGATTTTATTATTCCAGTCAATTACAGAGCCCCAGTCACTGCCCAATGAGGTGATATTTCCTGTTGCCTTTATAGTCAATACAATTTTACCGTTGTACGCTGTACCAGACGTGTTAGTAATGCTTACATAGTATTGACCACTATTTCCCCAGGAATTAACGGATCCCGTGGCTGTCAAAACCGCTTCACTCGGATCAGGTCCTGGTCCCGGATCTGGTCCCGGTCCTGGATCTGGTCCTGGTCCTGGATCTGGTCCCGGTCCCGGGTCTGGTCCTGGTCCCGGATCGGGGCTGGGAGAAGACGCTGTAAACTTGAGCTGTATATCCACCGGCCCGGTGATCGGCGCAGTTGTATCGACATCCGCCTGCGTATCCTTGTAAACCCATTTGTATGTTCCCGTAGCGCCTTCCGTCATAAGCTCGGGAGGAATCTCAGGAAGAACTTCAAGCGAAGCATTCTCTGTTATAAACACGGCTGGAGCAGGAACTCCTTCATCAGTCCAGTCAGTGTACAAGCCGGGATAAACGCCCTCCGGAACCTGGTACTTATTACCTTCAAGATCATAAAATCTTATCTGGTGAACTGTATAGTCGCACCAATAAACCTCCAGGTCAGAAGTTACACGGCTTAATTGAGGTGTGGCATTTGTAGTTGTTCCTTTCAATGCCCAATATGCCTTCCGGCCGCTGTCGATTTCATCCCAAACAACCGATGCGGTTTGAGGCAACCAATAACGGCTCAGATCCGAGAGACTGAACTCGGTAGTAAACAGGTTACTGCCGTAAGGAATACCGGTTATAGGATCTATAAAAGAAGTCAGACAGTCCTCATCAGCATAGAAACTAACCGTATACGGTCCAAGGTCGCCCTTATAGATTTTTTCATAAACGGCGTAAAGCCTGACCGTTCCGTGAGATGAACGCAGATTTGTCAGTCTGTAATAGTTCTCGCCCGGAACATAAATATCATCTTCAACCTCTGAATAAAGACCCGTTCTTCTGTAAATGTATCCGTCGCCCGGATCTATCTCTTCAAGGTTCTGAGATTCGGCTTCAGCCTGAACATCAGCCTCTATGCTGCTTCCTGCGGGAGCACCGCTGGAAAAGCACTTCCAGTAACTGCCGCTCTCATCCTTAACGTAACATTCATACGGAACGTTCGCAACATCTTCTGCAATCCTGTCTGCTCTGTTATAGAAGATGTAGATATACTTTGAATTCATTCCGTCACTGTTAAAGAAGAATGATGTATCCGTTATAGCACCTGCTGACAAGTTGACAAACTCAATCGACTTGCTTGCCGTAAAGGTTATCTCAGGGAAATCGTAAGTGCCTGTTGTCGAATTATGCGACGGTCTGTAGACAACCATCCGGATAGTAATAGCACTGGAATTTCCTGTGTCGTTGTGTCTAATGCCAAACTTATACATATCGTCTTCCATGAAATCCTGATTTTTGAGGATAAAGCTATTCTTGAATTTCTTATCGTTGTCCATCAGGCTGTCATCAGTGGTCACATCGACATAACCCGAGCCCTCCTTAGCATACTTTCTGATTGTTCCGGTCGCGCCCTTTGAATGAGCGGCAGTGGTATTTCTTTCACTGATGTTATCGAACTGTATGCAGTTATACATATCAATGACATTCATGCCTGCATCTGTCAAATCCTCGTTTATAGTGGCAATAACCTCATTTATATCATCGTTGTCGGAAGGATATACATATACGCCCTTGGCAAACATCAGATCGTCCTTGAGAAATTCCGAGATAGTGTCAACAGCCTCCTCCTCGCTGAGATATGTGTTTGTGGATTTATAAAGGGAAGCAGTCGGCTGCATCAGATTCAGGATCGCACCCATTATAATTCCCATCAGACACATAACAACGATCAGCTCGACAAGTGTAAAGCCTGACTTGTTTGTATTTTTTTGTTCTGTTCTATTCATACTCATGCCAAGCCCTCCTTAGTTATGTACACGGAAGAAGTAAATATTGGCGTCTTCATATGTCGGCATATCGTCACCGGCTTCGTTTTTGGCATACTGAGTGTCAACACTATATACCTCAACATTAGCGCCGATATCAATATTCGTGGCGTCATCGACCTCGATCTTAAGAGCATAATTTGTTCCGCCGCCTGAGAAATTGGTGACCTTGGTCTTGTTTCCATCCGCATCCAGAACATAGTTTCCGTCGGCATCGACAACATAGACTGCATCATAGCGGTTTGCAGAAAGGTATCCGCTCTGCATATCCGTCTGCTCGTTCCAATACTCTGCATTTGTCTGCATTCTGAGCGAGCTGTTCGCTATCAAGCATATCAAGCCTGCAAGGATAGCGAAAATAGCAGATCCGACAAGCACCTCAACAAGCGTCATGCCCTCGTTATTCGGAGATCTGTGCCCACGGAATTTTTCAAAAATCTTTTTCATACAGCAGCCTCCTTATCTGGATTCATAGTGGCTGAAAGCTACCCTTGTTGTTTCCGTTGAGTCACTGCCGCCAACGCCTGAACCGGGTGCGGGGGGAACGAAGCAAACGCCGAAAGTATTTCGGCTTGCAGAGAAGTTCTCGTTGATAATAGCGCCGAGAACTGCAGCTCTTACCTCCAGATTCGACAGATAGCCGAACTTATGAGGAGTTGTGGAACCCGGTGTATCAATATACTGGAATTCGAATGTACCGCCGTTTCCGACCGTAACCTTAGCACCGGGAGCATATACGATAGCCTCAAGGCAAACGGGGAGCTGCGCTCTGTTTCTGTTGTTTGCACTTGCAAGGTTAAGCGTATCATATGCAACGACATTGCCGTCACCGTCACGGTAAGCATTACCCATAATGAACACTCTGGATTCATTCAGTGTATAAATATTAGTTCCGTCATAGTTGCCGTTCATATAGTTGGAAACCGTGCCGTCATCATTGTAAACTGCTGTGGTATTGATCGCATAGCCGTTTTTTACAACCTTTTCGTAGGTGTCATAGTCATATATAACGCAGCCGCCGAAGTTTACAGTCATAGGTGTCTGGTCTGTTTCGTCGTTCTCACAGATAAAGTATACGAAATGCTCAGGCTCCCTCAGCCATGTACCGTCGGGCTTTCTGCTTCCGTTTTTAACAATGAAGATCATGTTATCGAGGTTTACGTTATTTGAATTGCCGTGTCCGAGCCTTATAACACAATCAGTGGTCATACTTTCTACATCAATATATATGTAGTAATTCTTTCCGCCTGTTTCAAAGTTCAGGGTATCGTCAATATAACAGCTCTGATTAACATTGATCGTAACATTGTCTCCGCTGACAGACTGCGGGAAGGAGTTAAGATTCTTGTTGGCAGCCTGCTCATACTGTGTCTTTACGGCTGAGTTGAGCGTGCTGTTCAAAAATGTCGCGGAATCTTCGTAGTCCTGAGAAAAGCCTTCATCAAAATCAGTGCTTGGCTTGTAGTTTCTGCTTGTAGAAGTTCCGGGATTTATAGCGTCAGACTTTACATACTTAGCAAGATCCTCAACAGAGAGAGAACTGAGCTGCGAGAAAGTAAAGTATCCGCCGGAAGGATTCTTGATCTTTACGGTTCCGTCGTTTATCCAGTTTGCGATAGACGCGAGCTGAAGTGCGTCACAACTGATCGCATTGCACACGATAGATTTGTTATGCGCACGTGTGATCGTTGTTGTCGGAGAGATATAAAGCGTCCCGTCAATTACAGCATCAGCGTTCTGCGATCTGTTTATAATGTTACCCTCAACATAAGCATCTCCGGTAACTTTGAAGGTATTGCACTGATTACCTAAAATGAGCGCTCCGTTGTCGGTGTAATCAAGAATCGGATTGCCGTCACTGTCCTTAGTGATCTTATAGCAGTAAAGATTTCCATACTGAATATAAGAGCTTCCGGTATTAGTTGAATACGAAGAATTGTAATAGTAATCTCCGTACTGGGCAGTTCCTGCATAGCAAGCGTTGCAGTACATATCCATAGCGCATTCAGCTGTACCGATTGAAATGGACTGCGAATTCTGGAACGACTTACCCACAGCAATATATTGTGAAGTATTGTCATCGGTCTTGCTCAATATAGGTGAAAACTCAGCGCCGCAGTTCTTCGTATAAATACTGCCGCTGACAGAAACGAAGCTGTTGGTTGTCTGCTTAGGGTCATTGCTCCAATAAAGCTTATTCTCGATAAAGAAATCGCCGCCGCAAGCCAGAGTTCCGCGGAAGTCAGCACCGTTACCGCCTGGCAGCGAAATATCGCCCGCAGTACTGATAGCGCCCTGACCGGATGCCGCCATTGTAAAACTACTGTCGCTGTGCGAGTAAAGAGCATTCTTGATCTTTACCGGCTTATTTATCGGTGAAACTGCATAGTAAGCATTAAGTGTTTCATACTGACCGTTGCAAGTACCCGTAACGCTTACTCTGATATAGGCATCGCCCATCCATGTTACTGCAACCTTGCAGTCGCCTCCCGGTATAAGGCTCGAAATATCATTGTCACCGAGCTTGATCGTACCGGTGGTTCCCGTTCCGCTATGATCATTAGCCATTGCAAGAAGCGTGGAGTAATCGCCGTCCGCCTCAAAATAGTCATGGATGCTTCCCAATGCAGACGATGCTATATAGTAAGCCTGTTCTGAGTTATAGTTGTTGTATGCATTGGTATTCGACCTTTTTACAAACGAAATTATCGCAGTAAGCAAAACCGCCGCAAAGCAAGCAACCGTAAGCACAGTCAGCAGAACCGCACCCTGCCTGTTGGCGCCGCGTCCGCTATGGTTATTTGCCATAAAAACCATCCTTTCGTAAATATGTCATAATAATTAACCATAAACACGATTTGGTGAAAGCAAAAATCAGCCTTCACCGCACCGTAAATATTAATTAATCAAACTTGGGCTCATCCGGTTGGCTCATCCAGTACAATTCAAGCGACATTGTACCGCTGCAGCCCTGCTCCGAATCGGCCTCGGGAACATTAAACGACAGATTTGTGATAACCAGCGTCTGATGCTCAGTCTTTTTCAGCGCCTCAACGAGTTCAAAGATCTTTGCCCTCGTCGCACCGGTAAACTGGATCTTAAACGTATAGCAGCCGACCTGCTGTGTAGCAATGTTTGTCAGCGCCTCGTTTTTCAGATTATCGTCGTTATTGATATCGGCATACTCATCAATGGGAACATAGACCGATTTTTCACCCTCATACTTATATGCCGCAAGCTGTTTAGCCGCAAGGCTGAAGCTTGAGCCTGTTACCAGGATATCGCATTTACTGATCTGTTCATAAACCTGAGCGGCGACGTCAACTGTAGTCGATTTGTCGTAGAATATATCTGCCAGCTCAAGGCTCATATTGTAGGTTTCTGTTACCTTGTCCTTGACCTTTGCTTTTTCTTCGACCTGCTTCTGCATATCCATATATATGGATCTTTGCTCTTCATAATCCTTTTTGCTTGCCTGAACTTCCTTGAATGCAGGTCTGAGAATGAACCAGATACCAACGAATAAGGAAAGCGCAATAATCAGTACAATAAGAGTAATTCTGTCCTTTTGTGTAAGTTTCATTATTCAGCGGCTCCTTCCTGCTGTTCTTTCTTAGCAGCAATAAGTTCATCGTAATTGTTTTCCTTCAATGTAACGGTCATCGAAGAGAGAACGTAAATCAAATCCTCAGGCTTCTGTGCCTGAACAACATCTCCTGCTTCGCTCTTGGGTACTGTTGCCCAACCGGTGTAAGTGAAGTCATAGAAGTAATCGCTGTCTTTTACCGCTCTTACAAAAGCTGTCAGACTGGCTTCGGAATCAAAACGAATGTTGCTTATCGTGATGTTTCCGTCGATGTCATAACTGAAGTTTGTAAATGCAGCCTTTGAGTCTGCGTCAACTATAGCGCCGTTTGATACAGCCAATTCACTGAGCTTTTCATAGGCTTCGGTTTTAAGCTGCGGGAGAGTCTTAAACGCCTGGTTGGCATTGCTTGCCGCCGTATAGTAGTTCGTCAGCTTTGTAAGCATTTGCTCATACTTAGCGCTCTTGTCAATCTCCTCCTGGGCAGCCCTGATGTCCTCGTTGACCTCATCAATGTCCTTCTGAACCGAGGAGTTCCATGCACTGAATCCGATTTTTATACCGGCAATTATCATAGCGACCACTCCGACGCCGCCGATCAGCATAACCAGGAACTGCTTGTTCGCACCAGACGAACGACCTGTAGAGGAGTCAACCTCAATGAGATTGATACGCTCTGTGAGCTTGTTTCTCTTAAACAATGCACCGATAGCGTTTGCATAGAGAGTAAACTCAAAGTTTTCAAAGCCTGTGATCTGTGACGGAAGTGGAAGAATGGAAACTGTTATATCCATTTTTCCAAGCTCGTCTGCGTACTTGATGTAGTCGTCGATCTGACCGTAAAGTATTACGTTGCTGATACCCGGGCCTCCGCGAGCCTTGTTGAACTGAGTCATTCTGAAGATGTTTTCGGTAACCGCTTCAACTATGTAATCATCGGAGTTATAATCTTCTTCAGCGATCGGAACATATCTTGCGAATGCCATCTGACCGTTCTCAAAGAGGGTCATTCCGAGGAAGTTCGGGTCAAGCTGCATAACGAGCAGCGGCATCTTAGCTTCGTTCTTCTTGTCAGCCAAAACGATACGAGAAACAGAGTTACAGCTGATGTTAGCGCTCTTGAGGTTAATGTTCATAATGTTGAACAGCTTTCTGTAGCTTTCAACAACCGCGAACGGACAGGCCGTTGCGAGAACCTTCATAGCTCCGGGATTATCGGGTCCTGCTTCGCCTACAATAGTATACGAGATCGAGAAGTCGTTTGTTAAGCCCATCTCGTGAACCATCTGGTTTTGAACCATTGAAAGGAACTGGTCGGGCTTGGCCTTAGGAATTACAAGTTCCTTGAATACGATATTGTTTGACGAGAACGTCAGAACAGCGTTCTTGTCGAACATATTTTCCTCTCTGATCCTTGCAAGAATGGTGTCGCTAGTTCCGGTCAGGTTAACGACCTCACCGCTGACGATCATATCAGCAGNNGGAACTTCGATTGTACAAGACTTTTCGATCTTGATTTTTCCACCAACGTTTTCACCTTTTACGGCATAGATTTGTCTGTCCGAAATATCAAATGACAGCATTTATACATTCACCTCTCTATTATTTTCAAGCAATTATTCCTTATGTAAAGGATTATTTGTCAACATCGAGTCCGCCGTAGAGCATCGGGAAGATACCGGCAAGACAAAGGCCGATCGCGCAGCCCATGATGATGATCATAAGCGGTTCCATAAGACCTACAAGTCTTTCAATAGCGGCATCGGATTCTTCTTCGTAGTAATCAGCAGTCTTGGCAAGGATCTCGTCAAGAGCACCGGATTCTTCTCCGACGTAAATGATCGAACAGAACATCGAATCGAAAACCTCGGTTTTCTGAATGGAGGTCGAAAGAGCCTGACCCTGCTTAACCTCATCGACTATCTGGATGAACGCGGCATCAACGTACGAATTGCCGAGGATCTTAGAAGAACGTTCAAGACATTCAACCATCGGAATACCGGAAGAATACAAAGAAGACATAGAACGAGCGAAGCGGCCGGTATAAATTGTTTTGATAAGCGCGCCGACCTTCGGGAACTTTAGCTTGAGCTCATCAAATTTCAGTCTTACCGACTCGACCTTCAAGCCGTAAATGACAGCGAATATGATGATCGCAACTATGATTATCAACAGCCACCATTTTTCGATCATAAAATCAGAGAAAGCAAACAGAACTCGGCTGATCGGGCTCATATCCTCCTCATCCATCATTCCCGCAAAGTTAGGCATGATCAGCGTAAACATACCGATTACCATAACAACGCAGAGAATACCGAGGATGATAGGATAGGTCATTGCTCCCTTTACCTTGTTGGTCGTCTTGTTTTCCTTTGCGTAATGGTCCTGAAGTCTTGCCATAACCGTGTCGAGAGTACCGGAGGACTCGCCTGCTCCGACCATACTAATAAAGAAGTCGGGGAAGCATCCGTCCTTTTCCTGCAAAGCCTCGGTGAGAGTGGCGCCCTTTTGAACGTTCTCATAAACATCGAGCCACGTTTGCATAGCCGACTTGTTATTCATCTGCTTATAAAGAATATCAAGTGCTTTTACAATCGTAAGACCCGATGACATCATTGCCGAGAGCTGACGGCAGCAGAAAGACAACTCTTTTGTGTTGAACTTATGCGCGGAATTGGTTCCTTTGCCGATATCGGCCTGAACCTTGATCGGAAACCATCCTTGGTCATAAATTTTCGCGTTGACCTCTTCCCTGGTCTCCGCGTCCATACTGCCTTTTATGGTTTTACCGCTTGTATCCTTCGCAACATAGACAAATTTCTTCATTGTTTATTTATACACCTCCACAATGATAAAAAGCGATAACAAGTCACATTAGCACTTTTTCTTTATTATAGCACATCTGTCACACAACAATCAAGTTATTTTACAAATTTATTTTACGGAAACTAGAAAAAATCGCGGCGATTTTTTAGCTATCTTGAACAAAAATATATAGACAACGCGATAAAATATCCTAATTTTTGTCATCATCGTTTATATCTCAGGATGCTCTTTAACATACAAAAAGTGACTTGCGAGATAAACAGCAGCAAGCACAAAAACATACAGAAGCCCGCCGAAGGCAGCAGCCGAAGAATAGCCTAATCTGCCGGTATGAAGCCACTCGCAGGAATAAAGGCATCGGGACAAAAACACTGTCATGTTCTCCCCCGCGTCATCTATAAATATAGCAGGGAAAAAGTACATAAGAAAGACCAGAGCATAGCAAAGAATACCGCTCAGAAGATCGCAGCAGCCGTAGGCTGAGTTTTTCTTGCCGTCATCCCACATAATAAAGCACATAAATGCCGTCACGACAAACCATGTGCATATTGACTGAAAGCCTGTCGAGCCCAGCGTTTTCTGCACGCTGTTATTGACTACAGCATTGTCTATTACATTTATTATTATCGGAACGATTATTCCGCAGCCAAAATTAATAAAGAACATAAGCAATGCACTTTTCACTACAAACCAAGTCTGTCGGTCACTGTTCATAATATTTCTCCTTTCATTCGACCCTTCATAAACGCCGCAGCGGTGAATAACCTGAACTGTTTAAAAAGAATCATTCTTTTTTTGAAAAAGCCCTTGCAAAATTTGTAAGGATATGCTATAATGTTGTAAATGATGTTTACGAGTGCCGCTGTGAAGGAAAGCATTTTAACGCCTGTAAACATTTTTCCCCTTATAAACCACACCGTAAAGGAGATTGAATATATGAATTCTCAGGAACTCGGTAAGCGCCTAAAGGAAGCCAGGCTTGCAAAAAAAATGACTCAGAGTGAGGTCGTCGGGGATTTTATTACCCGCAATATGCTAAGTCAAATAGAAAGCGGCTCTGCAACTCCGTCGATCAAAACGCTCGAGTATCTAGCGGGAGTATTGGAGATTTCCATGGCATCATTGATACCCGACCCGGAGAGGACCTCTTCCGAAACCGACGCAGACAGGATCATTTCCGCGAAGGAGGCTGTTATATCAAAGCAGTACGAACACGCTCTTGCGCTATTGGAAAGCGACAGTGACAGTTTTTCCGACGAGGTCAGCGCTCTGCGTTCGATCGCCTACTATGAATGTGCGCGTCAGGCTTCAAAGAACGGCGAGCTGCAAAAGGCAGTTGACTATGCCGACAAGGCATATCAGAACGCGCGGTCTGGCATCTATGAAAACCGTGAGCGCGCAGAAGAATGCATGAATCTGAAAAATGAAGCGGCTCAGTACCTCAGCGACTATTACGCCGCGCTGGTGACCAAATAACATAGAGCTTCAAATTGCCGTCCGGTCTAAAACCGAACGGCTTTTTTATTTGAGCAGTTCCAGATCTTTGGGCAGAACTCCGCCCGGAAGATAAACTCCGACATATTCGGGTCTTTTTTCATATACGGGAGCCTCATAGCGGCCGCTGTCACCGTTATCGTAATTTTCAATAACGACCTCTCTGTCTGTTGCGACCTTATACAGCCTAAGCTCCTCTCCCCTGCTGTTTCTGGCGGTTTCTATCGGAGCATCGCTGATAATGTTTCCGCTATCTATAAACACCTGACCGCGGCCTGTCGAAATAGCCTTAGGCGAAATGGAGAGCAGCTTTGCGGAAACTATTGAGGCATTTTTGATATAAACAGCCGTTTCTCCTTCTATATCACCGATGCCGATCGCCTCATTGCCCTCGGCGGCAACGTCGATTATACTGTCGCAGCAATATATCTCAAAGCTGCCGTCCCTGGCGCCTACGCCGATAAGCGACTTGGCATTCTCACAGATCTCCAAAGTGCAGCCGTCTGTGATGTTCACGCTTCCGTTGCCTGCGGTAAGCATTCCGACTGCGGTCACCTTATCTCCTGTCAATCCGACCTGTATCTCAGAGCAGGAAAGCTCGGCGTCGAGCGTGCCGGAATGATTGCCGATGCCCAGCACCTCGTTACCGTCGTTGGTGATCTTGATTTTTGAATTTGTAACACCGATCATGGATATGCCGCTCAAAGCACCAATCGTGACAGAGCTTTTCGCCTTCTGCTCAATCTCGATGTCAGCGTCGGAGATAGATATTTCCGAATGGATAGAGCTGTAATAGCCCCCGAAGCCGATGACCGTATCGCCGACCATGGCGATAGTGCATTTTCCGGTAACTCCGAAATGTATTTTTCCGAAGCCCTTTTCCTCACCGCATCCGAAAGCTATCGGGTCGGTAGTATGTATTGCCATATCACAGCTTCCGCCGCCCGAGATATCAAGCTCACTTCCACCGGGAACGCAGAAGCCACCGAAGAACTTGTTTTTACCTTCAAGTCTGACCCTCGCCCGAGAGTTCTCGCCGCATACAAAAATGTAAGGGTGTCGAAACAGCGAGCAGTCGCGAATGGTTATATCGCAGTCAAAGTCATCCGCAACGGTAATAAGCACCTCTGCCGTCTTTGTCGCCGATCCTGTGATCACAACGGGAGTATGTCTGACATACAGCTCGGAATACCCGCTGAGAGCCAGCTCAAGGATATCCACTTCACCCGCTGAGGTCGTTTCATAGATGCTGTCGCCGTTTCTACCTTGCTTTTTAAGGTTGAGAGCAATTATTGCGTCGGAAACCTCCGGCGCGATCCTGTCAATAGGAACAGGCAGCGGTCTTGCGGTAACAAAGCCCTGAATAAAGTCCACGTCTGCCGCTATGGCATATTCAAGCTCTTTCTGGGTCTCGACACCCTCGGCGATGATCTTTATTCCGTGCTTTTTAGCAAAGCTTATGACCCCCGAAACCAGCGTCCGTTTCTTTTCGTCGGTGTCGATGTTGGTTATCAGCTCTTTATCTATTTTGATAAACGTCGGCTGGAATTTCAGCAAATTGGTCTCATTAGAGTAGCCTGTTCCGTAGTCATCAAGAGCCATAGAACAATTAACGCTCTCACAGCGGCGGCTGAACTCGCTGAACAGCTCATCGTTGAAATTTGACTCCTCTGTGATCTCCATAATAACCATGCCGAAAAGGCTTCCGTATCTGTCAGCCAACGCGTCAAAGTCGCTCTGCGGCAAAAGCATATTCGGAATGGTATTGACAAAAACCCTCCTGCCGTCGAGCCTTACAAGATTTTCCTCGATCTTTCTCATCACATTGCTTATTGTGAGCATCTCGACAAGCCCAAGGCAGTTTTCTTTTCGCGCGACCTCTAAAACATCGAGCGGCTGAAGCTGCATATCGCTTACAGGGCGCATAAGAGCCTCATAGCCGAAGATCTTGCCGTTTCTTGCATTAACGATCGGCTGGAAGTAATAATCAATGCTGTTTTGGTCAAGGACATCGTGAACGGCTCTCGTCCTTCTGAACTCCTCCTGCTTGCCCTCGTATACTTCAGCCGAGAACATAACTGCTTCTCGCGAATGCGTATTGACCGCCTGATACATCGCAAATTCAGCCCTTGCCACCAGCTCCTCGACGTTCTCCGCGCCTGAAGGATAGTCACAGCAGCCGCAGAATACCGACAGCCTTGCAGACATCCCCGCCTGAGAGATAATGCTTTCGGCAATGCCTGTCAGCCTCTTAAGCTCATCATTGGCGTTGATCTTGATTCCGGCAAAGAAAAACAGGAACTTATTATGAGAGGTTTTTCCCACGATGACATTCTTGCTCTCAAGTTTTTTGAACTCACTGCTGATCTGCGAAATAGTCTTGTCTGCATCGGCTGCTGTTTTTCCTACGGTTTTTTCAAGACCGGCTACCGACAATACGGCATAACAGCCCATAGAACAGCCGTCGTCAATAAACTTAGCAACTCTCTTCAAAACAGCCTCTCGATTAAGGAGTCTGCTTGAAGAGTCGTAGTAGTCGCTTTGGATAAGATACAGCTTTTGCAGGTAAATATCGGTAACGTTTATTACGATAACAGAGTTAGTCCCGTGATAGTCCATGCGCTCGACCTTGACCCAGACGTCCTCATCTTCTCCGTCGTCGTTTACAAAACTGTAGCGGTAAAACTTTTCGCCTCCCTGCTCATCTGTGCAGCTGCACAGCTTTTGCAGAAAGCTTTCCTGCTCGTCAAGTGTTATTTCAGGCTTTTGCGGCAGAATATCGGAAAACTTCGATACAAACGACAACGAGCCGTATACAATGATCCTTTTTTTCTTTGGGCGAAGAATAACACAGTGCATATTTGCCATATCCATAACGTCCTCAAAGCTACGGTAGAGTTTTGAATAAAGCGCCGTAAACACACATAGCATGACAGACATTACGCCGCAGGCAGCGACAATTATAATGAGATTGATGCTTTTTTCTATATCACTGCCGTTGACGAAAAAAACAACGGCAGCTGCGAAACAAACAGCGGCAAGCAGGGCTGCTTCAAAAAACAGTCTTTTCAGATACTTGTATTTGAACACCCGACTCACCGCCTTTTATTGCATTATAATCAATTTATTTTAACACATTTCATTCTTTATGTCAATAACCGCCCAACAAAAAAGGGAGTGCGGTTTCCCACACTCCCGAAAATAATATGTCAGTCCTCATAGGCCAGCGGATAGCTGCGCCAGTCAGGCAGTTCATGAAGAGTCAGCGCTCTTTCACTCTGAAACGACTTTATCCACTGATCCTTAGACGTATACAATTCGGACAGCTGTCCGTCCTTAACGGCATAGTCGCCGCTCCATGTTGCAAACCAAGCCCATCTTGCGCTTCCGCTGTCAAACGCCGAATCAACATCGAATACAACACCGTTCTCGGTAAGAGCGATGATCTTATTTGTTGATGTCGAGGCTCTTATATACTCAAATCTCTCTTCCTGCGAAGTATAATCATTGGCATCTGCATATATGTCCATGCCTATAATATCAACATATTCGTCCCCGGGATACCAATCAGTCCTCTGGCCGTTCCATACCCAGATAAGGTTATCAAGACCCCAATGGTTGGTGAGTCTGTCATACATGATCGTCCACAGCTCTTTATAAGCCTCTGCTCCGGAAGCACCCCACCAGAACCAATAGTTGTTCCACTTATAATCTCCGCCTGCCTCGTGCAGCGGTCTCCAAAGCACGGGGATATCTTCATCCTCAAGCTTTTGCAGCTCGGCTGCGATCGCATCTATATCTCTTATCAGCAGATCCTTTCCGGCAGGATCTGTTCCGTCGAGAGCCGCCTTGAGATCAAAGCTTGTCGCGTCGGCATAAAAGCCTCTGTACCACGGCTCGTTGTTAAGTCCGAGGTAATCCTCAGGGGCGTTCCAGTGCCAGCATATCGTAACAATACCGCCCTCCTCGTTCCATGCCTTAGCCGCAGTGAGATACTTCTCGCCGTCACTGGAGCCGTGAGCGACCCTGCTCGGAGAATATTCAATAAGATCCAGTCCCAGAACAGCAGGCTCATCTCCGCACCATTTCTTTATCTCGTAAAATGCTCTGTTTTGGTCATAGAGCATTGTATTATCGAGCGGATAACCGTTGTCTGCCGAATATTGACCTGTGAGTGTATATTTTCCGTAAATATCCACAAGGAAGTTATAAAGCCTCTGAGTGGTCTCATTTGCATTCGGATTTGAAAGCTTATGACTTACGTCGTAGATCGAAAGATCGACTCCGGATGACGCCTTGATCTCAATGCTATCAATAAACAAGGAACCGGCGTTGTCTTTTATCATAACTGCGTGAGTTCCCTGCTCAATATACACATTTCTGACTGTTATCTCGGCAAAATCTTCGCCCTTGGAAACGCTGAAGCTTTGATTGACCGCTCCGTTATCCACATTGAGCTTATAAAGAGAGGCTGCTGCCTCACTGTCACGGGCAGCCTTGATAACAACATCGTATCTGCCGTTGGTTTCAGACTCAAACACGAACGACAGAGAGCCGCTTGCCGAAAGCCCGCCTACATAACCTGTTCCGCTGTATTCTCCGTATGTGTCATCAGACAAAACGGTGAGTCCGTCGCCAAGGGTGCATTCCTCGGCTTCAACGGCAAACGAAAAATCAGCTGCAACGCCGATCTCAGGCTGATAGTCGGAATAGTCCAGATCTCCGACGGTCTCAATTATCGGCTCATCAGGCTTTGAGCTTTCATCGGGAGCCGAGCTTTCGGTCAAGGAGCTTCCCGCTTCAGATGACGAGTCGCCGGACGAGCATCCTGCCGAAAGGGACATAACCGCAGCAAGCACCAAAGCCGCTGTTTTATTTAACTTCATATTCATCACTTTCCTTTTGTAATATTCGGTCAATGCCTTTATACAGCATTATTGTATCATATTACTTTGTATTTTTCAATAGGGCGCACAAGTTTTTTCTGTTCAATTGCGATAATTGACAAACCGTTGACGGACGAGTATAATTAAAGCTGTAAACGGAGAAAAGGAGCGTGAAACTATTGCGGATTGTCGAAAGGCTGATAGGCTTTGCCGCCGTTGNNCGGCAGCCGCATTAAAGGGCGGTTTTATCTCCACAGTGGCGGTTTCGCTCATATCGGCTACAGCTCTGCTAATATGCGAAACGTTTACCGAACGCCCACAGATACATAATTTCATCGCTGCTGTGCTGTCGGTTTCATGCATCATGATAACTCAGGCTGCTGCCCTTTTGCCTACGGCAGTTTTTATCTGCGCCAAATACAGATCCAGGTATGCAGCACCCTTAGCCGTTGTCGCTCTCATAAGCTCCGTGTATTTGTCTTTTTCGGATGCTGCCGTATTGTTTGCCCTGACCGTTTCGGCAGCGGTTATCGGTATGTTATGCTTCAGTCTGGAAAGCTGCCGTGAAAAACTGATCGAGATGCGCGACGACAATGCCGAAAAGCAGGAACTGTTAAAAGCGCAGAACAGCCGCCTTGTCAGTGTACATGACTTTGAGGTGCGTGCGGCAACGCTCAACGAGCGAAACAGGATCGCACGCGAAATTCACGACAGCGTTGGGCATATGCTTTCCCGTTCTATTTTGCAGGTGGGCGCTCTTAAGGTCATTACCAAAGAGAAGGAAACAGCCGAACTGCTTGACTCTCTCGGCGGAACGCTTGATACCGCAATGAACAGCATACGAAGCAGCGTTCACAAGCTGCATGAGGACTCGACTGATCTCAGCGCTTCATTTGCAGAGGCACTCAAGACTCTTGACGGAAAATTCAAAGTCGAAAGTATCTGCGACATTACGTCAGACTGCCCGTATGCCGTTAAGCTGAGCTTTATAAACATTGCCCGAGAGGCGGTTTCAAATACAGTCAAGCACTCCAACGGGGACAGGGTTTTCGCCTCGCTGAAAGAGCATCCGTCATTTTATCAGTTTATTTTTGAAGACAACGGCACCTCGGCGGCGGGCAAAAAGCTTTTATCCGGAGGTATCGGGCTTCAAAACATTCAGGACAGAATCTCTGCTCTCGGAGGTCTTTGCCGCTTTGATACGGGCAAGGGATTCCGTATATTCATAACAGTTCCGAAAAGGAGGACGGGCTCAAATGCAGGTAGTTATAATTGATGATGACAGACTGATCGCCGTTTCGCTCAAAACCATTCTGGAAGCAACCGGATCTGTTAATGTTTCTGCTCTCGGATCAAGCGGCGAGGAGGCCATAGAGCTTTACCGGGAGCACAGACCGGACGTTCTGCTGATAGATATTCGCATGGGCGGCATGACGGGGCTTGAAGCAGGCGAAAGGATACTCTCTGAGTTTAACGACGCCAAAATACTTTTTCTTACGACCTTTTCGGACGATGAATACATTGCCAAGGCTCTTGAAATAGGTGCGAAAGGATATATTCTGAAGCAGGATTTTGAAGGGATAGCTCCTGCCCTTGAAGCCGTTTGCCGCGGACAGAGAGTTTTCGGCGACGCAGTCATGAACAGGATCCCAAGCATTATGACGGGCGAGAAAGCAAAGCCGGGCGCGGAAAGCTTCGGACTCAGCGAGCGAGAGGGCGAGATAACGGAGCTGGTTGCAAGCGGTCTTAACAACAAGGAAATAGCCGCGAAGCTGTTTCTGAGCGAGGGCACTGTTCGCAACTCGATAAGCGTTATTCTGGAAAAGCTGAATCTGCGCGACCGGACGCAGCTGGCGGTATTCTATTTCAAAAATCTGCAATAAAGGAGCTGTCGATATGCAGACTGTCGAATATTATAAAGCAAAGGCAAAAGAGCTTTTTCTCTCGGGCTGCAACTGCACACAGTCCGTTGTCGGAGCATTTGCGGAGGACTTTGATATTGACAAGCGCACGCTGATGATGCTTGTTTCGCCTTTCGGCGGCGGTATGGGCAGACTTCGCGAGGTCTGCGGAACGGTCAGCGGGATGTTTTTTGTGGCAGGACTTATCTACGGCTACAGCGAGCCGGGCGACAACGGCAAAAAGGCTGCACTCTACGCCAAGATCCAGGAGCTGGCTGCACTGTTCCGCGAGAAAAACGGCTCAATAATCTGCCGCGAGATTCTCGGTCTCGGCGCCGGTGCCGACAAGCCAACTCCGGAAAAGCGCACCGCCGAATACTATAAAAAGCGCCCCTGCCCCGATCTCTGTGCCGATGCAGCGGGGATCATCGCGCAGTTCATAATCGACAACCCGCCCCCAGCGTAACGCTGGACCTGATTCCGGCAGCGTAACGCTGCACC
>DLOT01000030.1:0-11877 GCA_002479715.1 Ruminococcus sp. UBA7477
TGACCGCCGCCGCTGCCGAAGGCCGACAGCGCGTCGAGAACGATATGCCCTGCGTGCAGCTCGGGCAGCTCAGAGCGGACAGAGAACTTGTATCCGCTTCCGCGGACTGCGTAAACAACACTGAATTCTATGATGTCAAGAGCCAGAATGAAGTCTGAGATCATTGCGATCAGCGCGTCGGGGCACTCGAACGGGATGAAGGCGTATCCTATATTGCCGTAGACCCGAATGTTCTCTATAGCGCAGCCATATGCCTTGAGGTCCGCAAACTCCATTGTGTTTATCTTCATTCTGTCAAGCAGTCCGTTGTCTGCCAGCGGAAAAAGCTTTGCGTACATATCAACATCAAGTGATGTGACGCCCCTGGTGAAGTCTGCCGTGTCCATTTTTATACCGTATACCAACGCCGAAGCAACGTTCTTTTCGGGAGTGATTTCGTTTTGAAAGTAATACTGTGCGATAATTGAAGCGCAGGCTCCTGTTATCGTAACATCAGAGTAAAGGTATTCGCAGGGAACGAGCGTCGGATGATGGTCGATGCAGGCGACCTCATTGCCTGCAAGCTCGGTGACGTTCGAGTTGCGGCGCTGCGCATCGACAATTACTATCTTGTCCTCCCCGCACATATCGGGAATGTCATGGCAGGAAACTATTTTTATAGAAAAGTTTCCGAGCATCGAGATCGCAGAAAGCTTTTCGGCAGAGCCGTCATAGCAGATCGTCGAGCTTATGCCGAAGCGTTCCAGAAGCTTTTGCAGACCAAACGCCGAAGCGATCGCATCAGGATCGGGGTAGTTGTGAGTCTGGATAAAAACTCTGCTCCCTTTTAATATGTCTATAAGAATCGATAAATTTTTCATGATTTCCTCCTAAATACTTATATCGATCTGTTCCTTTTTCCGATATGAGCCTTTAACAGTATATCACAAGTCGGCGATTTTGTCACTAACAGTTTTAAAATAACACATCAATTCTCACTTTTTCACAAAAAAATTATGAAAAATCTTAATGTTATCAATAAGGGATTGACAAATCCGACAAAGAGCATTACAATGAATTAGTAATTGTGCATAAGTATTTGTCTGCGTTCGGGCGAAGCGATTTGTTTCGCCGTGTAGAGAGGTTATATATTTGATATGAAAAATATTTTAAAGGTTATAATCAAAGAGTTTAAAACATTTGCCGATCATAACTATGTTATGCTTTCGTTTCTTGTAGGCTGCATTGTCAACTCCATATTGTTGAGGGCATACACGGTCAAAAACTATTTTGCCTTTCAGCCGATTCTTGCAGAGTTCGGCATGGCGGTCATCATGTGTTCCTTCGGCTATCTTATAAAGCCGAAAAAGCGTGTGGTCTACTACACGATCATGGCGTTTGTGTTCGCCTTTTTCTGCGGTGCGAACTCTATCTACTACAACAACTACAAGTCGTTTATATCCTTCTCACTGATCGCTACAGCATCTCAGCTGGGCGGGGTCGCCAATGCGGTAACAAGCTATATTCTTGAGCCTAAGGACTTGCTGTTTATCTGGTCGATAGCTTTGGTGCCGGCTGTGCATTTCATTTTGAAGAAAAAGCAGCCCGAGCATTTCGACAAGGCATATGAGGCTCAGAAGGGCAAAAAGATGCCCGGAAAGGCTCTCGGCGTCGGAGCGGTATGTATCGGGATTTTTGCGCTAACTCTGACGGGCACCGACTTTTCGCGTTTGAGAAAGCAGTGGAACAGGGAATATGTTCTGGGAAAATTCGGCCTGTATATCTATCAGCTCAGCGATGTCGTTTCAACGATAAGCGCCAAATTCAACTCCGTTTGGGGATATGAGGAGAGCCAGCAGGCATTTGCGAATTTCTATGGCGATTCGGAAGGCGGCGTCAAGAAAAACGATTATACGGGAATATTCGAGGGTAAGAATATTATTGTCATTCACGCGGAGAGTATTCAGAACTTTACTCTGGACACCTATATCAACGGCGAGCCGCTCGCGCCCAATCTGAAAAAGCTTGCCGCAGAGGGCCTGTACTTTTCAAACTTTTATGCACAGGAGAGCGTCGGAACAAGCTCAGACAGTGAGTTTACATTTTCTACCTCTATGCTGCCGGCTTCGAGCGGAACCGTTGCGATAAATTACTGGGACAGGGATTATATCTCAACTCCTAAGCTTTTGGGAGAGAAGGGCTACTATGCATTCAGTATGCACGGAAACAACGGCTCATACTGGAACAGACTCAATCTTCACAGCTCTCTGGGTTATCAAAAGCTTTATAATTATACCGATGACTTTATAATCGACGAAACTATTGGACTCGGACTTTCCGACAAGTCATTTTTCCGTCAGGCTATTTCAAAGATCCAAGGCATCGCTCGTGAAAACAAGAATTTTTACGGTGTTATGATCATGCTGACCAACCATACCCCGTTTACCGACATTGAAAATTACAGCGATTATGAGGTCGATTTTAAATATAAGGAATATAACGAAGAAACCAACAGCTACGAGGAAACTTCTGCCGATTTTCTGGAGGGAACTGCTCTCGGAAGTTATTTCAAATCGGTGCATTATGCGGATGAGGCGATCGGACAGTTCATCAACGATCTTAACAGTGCCGGATTGCTAGAAAATACCGTTGTTGTGATCTATGGCGACCACGACGCAAAAATCAAGGATCCTGAGTACGAATACTACTATAACTACAATCCCTTCACCGGCGAAACGGTTGACAGCGACGAGGAGGGCTATGTGGCGGTCAACGACTTTGTTTACAATATAAACAGAAAAGTGCCGTTCATTATCTGGAGCAAGGATATGCCCTGCGAGCCTAAGGAAGTAACCAAGGTCATGGGTATGTATGACTGCCTGCCGACATTGGGAAATATGTTCGGCTTTGAAAGCGATTATGCTCTCGGAACGGATATTTTCAGCCTCAAGGAAAACGAGGAAAACATTGTGATCCTGCCCGATGCCAGCTTTATCACCGATACGGTTTACTACGACAGCCAGTCGGGAGATTATTTTGACCTGACAGATTATGAAAATGTCGCTGAAAAGGCTTCCTGCAATCAGATATACCGAAAATTCAAAAGCCCTGTTTACAGCGAACAGCGCGATGGTGCGATCAAAACTACTCCCAGCGGATATTCGGAAGATGACCTTGAAGCAAGGATCAATAACGGCGTTGTCGATGAGGAATACATAAAGTATTACACGGATTACGCCGAAACCAGAATAGAGGTTTCAAACGCGATAATCTATCATGATCTTATCCGTGAAAAAGAAGAAGCCCCCGCTGCATAGAAAAAGACTAATACGCATAATTTCGCTTTGGAAGCGGTATGGAATTTTCATGCCGCTTCTTTTTCATTCCTATACAGTTGATTTTTTCACAAAGCCGTGATATAATTGTTTCATGTCTGAGCGGCAAATCGGAGCTTGTGAGGTGATTTATCTGTATGGATACATTGGAGATAAAAAAAGTTGACAAAGGCACAGACTTGGCAGATAAACTGATCTGTTTTGTTGAAAATTTCTCATGGGAAGATGTAAAAGACCATATGTTAGGCGAGCTTCGGGCATGGGCGTTTACTGATTGGGAAACTCCGTTTGCAGCAATAGTAAATGGTCAGATTGTAGGGATAGCCTACATCAGAAAAAGAGACTATTATCCGTTGCCTGAAATATATCCATGGGTATCAGGTGTCTTTGTGGCGGAAGATTATCGCGGACACAGGATTAGTGAAAAGCTGATTGCTTTTGCGAACGATTACGCAAAGGACAATGGATTCGATAAAACATATATCCCGTCAATACATATAGGTTTGTACGAAAAGTATGGATATCGTTATCTCAGAGATATTGTTAATTATGGTAATGGGACAGACAGATTGTACGTCAAAGAAATAAAATAATAATGAGGGTTTGACAAATTCCGGTTTATTGAGTGAAGAAAGATATCAGCATCGATCAAACCGCAGAACCTACCGACACTTTTCAACCGCAATGCCGAAAGCGTCATAGTGGGTTATGCACTTTGTTAAAGCAGCATAAAAAAGCGGCATAACCGATAAGCTATACCGCCCAACAAAATAAATTTTAGTATAAACGCACCTTGGGGCACCTTCCTTACGGATGGTGCCCCAAAAGCGGTTTTTGTTCGGATATTCGGTCTGACCTACAGAGAGCTTTCACGACAAGCGGGAAAGCCCATCGTTATAGCAGATCTAAGACAGTATCGCACAAAGGCAAAACGCCCATATGCGCGGTAGCGCCTTAATAGACTTACGCTCTTTCTACTTTACCGGAGCGCAGGCATCTTGAGCAGGCGTAAACGTGACAAGGAGTGCCGTTGACAATAGCCTTGACCCTTCTTACGTTCGGCTTCCAAGTTCTGTTAGTTCTTCTGTGAGAATGAGAAACCTTAATTCCGAAAGTTACACCCTTTCCGCAAAAATCACACTTTGCCATCAGGTTGCACCTCCTTTTTTGATAATCATAATATGCAACGTTACTATTTTATCAGAATTTTTAGATAAAAGCAAGCCCTTTTCAAAACTTTTTTAAAAAAAGGCCGCATTTTTATGAAATTTATATGTTCCTACAAATTTTAAGCAAAACGGACTTGTAATTTTTTTAAAAATATAGTATAATGATTTCATGTATTACTCGAATTTGAAAGGATAATGATAATGCCAAAGCTCGATGCACAGACTATTATCGAATACGGTGCGCGTATTCTTATCATTTTTATGGTTCTGCCCATCCATGAATTCGCTCACGCATGGTCGGCATATAAATGCGGCGACAGAACCGCTATGTACAAAGGCAGGCTTACTCTTAATCCGCTGGCGCATATCGACCCTATCGGAGCGCTGCTTCTGCTTTTCACAGGCTATGGCTGGGCGAAGCCTGTTCCGGTCAATCCGCTGAGCTTCAAGCATTATCGCAGGGACTATGCTCTCGTTGCGGCGGCAGGTCCGATATCGAACCTTATCGTTGCATTCGTCGCAATGATAGGTCTGCGCGTTCTGCTCGGAATGTCAAGTGACTATTCGATGGAGGATGGGATCCTGTATTATATGACGGGGACCGAAAACACCGGAATGTATTATACTGTGCTGTTTTTCTATTTTATCGTGACCGTTAATATAGGACTTGCTATTTTCAACCTTATTCCCGTTCCGCCGCTTGACGGCTCAAAGATCGTTTCATATTTCACTTCGGCAAAGTATGATATGTTCCTTGCTCAGAATCAGATGATAATATACATTATATTCATGGCTCTGCTGTTCACGGGCATTCTTGATATCCCGCTTAACTTCCTCAGAAACGGCGTTTTCGATCTGTTTGCATTCGCGACAAACTGGATCGAAAGGGTTGTCTGAGCGCGATGAACACACAGCCGACATATCGGCTTGACGCTTTCGAGGGGCCGCTGGATCTTCTGCTGTACCTCATTTCAAAGCACAGGCTGAATATATACGACATTGAGATTTCCGTTTTGCTGGAGCAGTATCTTGAATATATGGACGCTGCAACCGAAAACGGTGAGACCGACTTTGAGTATGCTGGCGAGTTTCTGGAGATGGCCGCAAGGCTTATCTATATCAAGACCGTAAGTCTTTTGCCAAAGCCCGAGGAGGCCGAGGAGCTGAAAAAAGAGCTTCAGGGAAGGCTTATTGAGTATTCTGCCTGCAAACAGGCTGCGCAAAGACTGCAAAGGCTCTATATAGGCTCTGAGAGCTTCGTAAGGCAGCCGATGAAGATCCCCGTTGACAAAACCTATGCCGTTATCCATGATCCCAAAGTGCTGAGAGAAGCATATCTGGGCATGTCGGCAAAGGCGAGGCGCGCGGAGCCACTTAAAGCGTCGGTGTTCGAGCCAATCGTTTCGCATAGGATCGTTTCCGTTACTTCAAAAATAATATACATTCTGAAAAATCTTTATACCGCAGGCAGCTGCAATATGGACAGCCTTTATGACGGCGTTTCGGACAAAAGCGAGCGCGTTGCGACATTTCTGGCGGTTTTGGAGCTTACCAAATCGGGCAGGATAAGAATAAGCGACGATAATTCAAAGATATTCTTTACGGCGGCAAGGCGCGTCAGACGGCACAAGGCATCCGGGAATGATGATTCTGAAACGGATGACGGACAAGCCCCCGGGGAAGAACCGGTAACTGATGAAAAACATGAGGGCGCTGTTACCAAGGTGAACCTTTGGAATAACCCCGCGGTGATAAGACATTATACAATAGCTCAGGGCGCACTGCGAAAGGCAAACTACTGGGGCTATGTCAAGAAAGGCAAGAACTTATGCAGATAGATGAACTTGTGACAAGGGCGGAGGCTGTGCTTTTTGCCAGCGGAGAGCCTATGGATACCGCACGGATGGTAGAGGTTTTGGAAACTCAGTACGAGGATGTCGAAAAGATCATTGCCGCACTGAATGACAGACTGACCGAGCGAAAAAGCCCGCTGTGTGTTTTGCGGCTTGGGAACGAGTATCAGCTGACGGTCGGCCGTGATTATGCGCCGATAGTCAAGACCGCTCTTGAAACAAAGAGGAATACCGCGCTTTCGCCTGCGGCTATGGAGGTATTGACTATAATCGCATATAACCAGCCGGTCACAAAGGGCTTTGTCGAGAGCGTCAGGGGAGTTGACAGCTCTTCAACGGTCAATTCGCTCGTTGAGAAGGGCTTGCTTGCAGAGGCCGGCAGGCTGGATCTTCCCGGCAGACCTATCGCATATAAAACCACAAGCACTTTTTTGAGATGCTTTCAGCTTTCGTCGCTTAACGAGCTTCCGGAGATACCGAACAGGTCTGAGCAGATCAATATTGATGAGATCATAGGTGCAACAGACGGCGAGTAGCAAAGCGCGAGAATGAATAAATAACTTTCAGCGGGAGATGATAACGATAATTGTATTGTATATTTTACTCGGAATAATCGCGCTTATCGTTATTCTTTTGCATTTTTCAGNNAGCGGTCAGGCTCCCGTTATCGAGGCCAGGTGGCTGTTCATTAAGCTTTATCCGCGAAAAAAGAGTGAAAAAAACACCGATAGCGAAACGGAGTTCAAGTCGGAGTATTCCGAGGAGGAGATCAACGATCTTATTCTTCAGGCGGAAAAATCGGAAAGTGCCGAGCAGGTAACAGACGAGAAGCCGGTAAAGCAAGAGGGCGGCAGAGAGCAGCCGCCGAAGGAGCCTGAGAAAGCGGAAGAAGCCGTTGAAGCTCCGACCGAAACCTCGGAAAAGCCGGAAGGCGGATTAAAAAAGGTCAAGCGGTATTACGCTATGGCTAAGCCGTATATTCCGATGGCATGGAAGAATTTCAAGAAGCTTCTCAAGAAGATCAGGTTTACAAAGCTGGATGTTTTGCTGATCTCGGGAAAGGACGACGCCTACGAGGCCGCAATGATGTACGGCAAGCTGAATGCCGCGCTGTATAATCTGGCGGCACTGCTGAGCAGAATCTTTACGATCAGGGTCAAGGATCTGAGGGTAGGCTGCAAATATAATGAAAAGTGCTTTGAATATGATGTTTCGACAGAAGTCATGGTTCGGCCCAGCACGATAATAGCGATCGTGTTCTGCGTCGGGGTGAATTTCCTGAGAATATGGCTTGGGCAGAAGCTCAAGGCATGGAGAGAACGCAGACGCAAGAAAAAAGAGGAAAAACATAAATCTAAAATAGATGAAACGGAGTTGCTGACAAATGAGTGAACAAAATCTCGAAAACCTGGTGAAGGCCGCGACAGAGAAGATCCACGAGATCGCTGACTGCGAAACGGTTATCGGAAAGCCGATAGTCGTAAACGAACATGTGACGATCATTCCGGTATCTAAGGTGTCGGTGGGGTTTGCTTCGGGCGGATCGGATCTGCCGACGAGCGTTGCTAAGGATTGCTTCGGAGGAGGCGCCGGTGCGGGTATAACGATCAATCCGCTTGCTTTTATAACCATTACCGACGGCGATGTAAAGCTTTTGCAGATGACAATGAATGCTGCAAAGGAAAATGCGCTTATCAATATGGTCCCTGAGGTCATAGACAAGGTAACGGCGTTTATCGACAAGAAAAAGGCTCAGCCTGAGGAGTAATTTTTCCAAGTATGTTTCGGGCAGCTTTGCAGATATTAAGATAGAAGATTTTGATATTTGCGAGGTTTATGTATGAAACGTTTAAAAAGGATAGTTGCTTTTGCCTGCGCGGCTGTGTGCTTTGCTGTGGGAGGATCCCCGTGTATCGGGGCGAGCGCCCTGGGAGAAGGAGACATATCGGCAAAGTCTGCGGTGCTGATAGAGGCTGAGAGCGGCCGCGTTGTGTTTGAGAAAAACGCATATGCCCGCCGCCCAATGGCCAGCACGACTAAAATCATGTCTGCGCTTCTCAGCATTGAAAGCGGAGGACTTGACGATTGCTTTACTGTGGACAGCGATGCAATAAAGGTCGAGGGCTCTTCTATGGGGCTTGTCGAGGGGGATATCGTTACAAAGAGAGTGCTGTGCTACGGAATGCTTTTGCCCAGCGGTAACGACGCCGCCAATGCAACGGCTGTAGCGGTTGCGGGAAGTATTGAAAACTTTGTTGCAATGATGAACCGACGCGCCGATGAAATGGGACTTGAAGATACCCATTTTGTAACGCCTTCGGGGCTTGATGACGATACGGACGAGCATTATTCCACCGCATATGATATGGCGATGCTGGCAAGGGAGTGCATGAAAAACGACACCTTTGCCGAGATCTGCGGCACACAGACAGTCTGCCTTGAATACGGAAATCCGCCTTACAGAAGATGGCTTTCAAACACGAACAAGCTTCTCGGGACCTGTGAGGGCGCCTGCGGAATAAAGACAGGCTTTACCGATAAGGCCGGCAGATGCCTTGTTTCATGCTGCGAACGCGATGGCGTTAAGCTGATCTGCGTTACTCTGAATGCCCCCAACGACTGGCAGGACCATAACAGAATGTATAACTACGGCTTCGGCAGACTTGTGAACTGCGAGCTTGAATGTGATTATTATGCTTTTAACCTGGACGTTGTGGGCGGAGAGTCGCCGAATCTGATCTGCTCGGTGGAGAGCAAGCCCAGGGCAACGCTTTATACAGACGAGTGTGACAGCATTAAAAGCAAGGTTCTCTTGCCGCAGTTCATTTATGCACCTGTTGTGCTGGGCGAAAAAGTCGGGGAAATACTTTTTTATGCCGGAGATCGTCAGGTCGGGTCTGTAGATATCGTTGCCAGTGAATATATAGACGCTTGTTTGTAAAAAACAAATATGCGCCTTGACGGGCGCGGCTGACAAAGATTTATGACAGAACCGGTGCTGTCGTGTCATTATCGTCGGGAGGACTGAAAATGCAAAAGGAAAGAATACAGAAGATCATGTCGCAGGCGGGATATTGTTCTCGCAGAAAGGCAGAGGAGCTTATCGAGGCCGGCAAGGTAAAGGTCAACGGCAGAAAGTGCAGTCTCGGCGACAAGGCCGATTCGTCACGGGATCTTATAAGTGTTGACGGAGAGAATATTTATATCGAAAAAAAGCGCGCGCTTGTCTATCTTATGTTACACAAACCGCGCGGCTACATAACCACCGCTAAGGATGAGCTTGACAGAAAGTGTGTGACCGATCTGGTAAAGGACTGCGGCGTCAGGGTGTTTCCCGTCGGCAGGCTCGATAAGCAGTCGGAGGGTATGCTGATCTTAACGAATGACGGCGATTTTGCCAACGAGATCATGCATCCGTCACACCATGTTACCAAAACCTACCGCGTTACCGTCAGGCAGATGCTTGACGATGAAACGGTGGTAAAGCTGACGGAGGGCGTTGAGATCGACAGCGGTAAAACCTTGCCATGCACGGTGACAGTATTGACAAACGAGCCTGAACGCGCCGTTATGCAAATGGTTATCCGGGAGGGCAAGAACAGGCAGATAAGAAAAATGTGCGAGGCTGTAGGGCTTGATGTCGCAAGGCTGAAAAGAACCGCGATCGGTCCCGTCAAGTTGGGAATGCTTCAGCCGGGTCAGTACAGAGAGCTGACTTCCGAGGAGCTGCGGGCGCTTCGTTCGGCTGCAAGCAAGGGCACGAAGGGAGAAAGAAGCTGATGCTGCAGATTTTGCAAACAAGACATATTGAAAACTATGCGGAGTTGCTTTGCAGGCTAGGGCTTGAGGGAAAGCACGCAAATGTTGTTGAGGCGACAGAGAATGATACGATAACAGGCATCGGTGTGTATCGGATGACCGAGGACGGCGTTGCTATAGACTACGCCGAGTATAATGATCTTCTGCTTTGCGACGGTATCGTTAGAAGCATATTGTTCCTCGCTTATATGCGCGGGGCGGTCAGCGCTTATGTAAATCAGGAGGATAAAAGGCTTTTGTCAGACTGCGTTAAGCTAAGGCTGTGCGATGAAAGCGGAAGACTGGAAAAGATCAGCTCGGTTCTGGACGGCTGTGAGAATTGTAAGCATAAAAATATGTGATTAATGGTGCTTTGCGAAAACGAATGCGCGTTTTTGCAGGCACTTTTTTCGTGCTCGGAAAATTTTTCGCAAAAAATTTGCAAAAAATAAAAAACGCTCTTGTAAAATCGGGGGAATTATAGTATAATAAATAACGTATAGGGCGTTAGCGTTTTGCTCGCCCAAAATAAGAAATGGAGGATTTCATAATATGTCCGATACGGCAAGACAAAGACTGACATATTTATTCGATAACGGTGAGTTTACCGAGCTTGGCGCAAAGGTCAAGTCCGGCGAAAGCGGCGTTGTTACGGCTTATGGCTATGTCGAGGGCAGCCCTGTCTATGCGTTTTCGCAGGACGCTGAGGCTAACCTTGGCGCAGTCGGAAAGGCGCAGGCCTGCAAGATCGCAAAGCTTTACGACCTTGCTTCAAAGACAGGCGTTCCGGTTGTGGCTATCTATGATTCGTGCGGAGCTGATCTTAGTGACGGCTTTGCTGCACTTGATGCTTACGGAGAGCTTCTGATGTGGGCTTCAAACCTTTCGGGAGTCGTTCCCCAGATAGCTGTGGCGGCAGGCGTTTGTGCGGGATGCAGCGCTATGCTGCTGACCTCGGCGGATTTTGTCGTTGCGACGGAGAAGGCGGAGATCTTTATCTCGCCTAACAGCAAGATCAGTGATCTGGTCGGAAACGCCGCCAAGAACGGTGTTGTGTGTGCCGTTGAAAAGGACGATAAGGGCGCTGTTGAAAAAGCAAGAGAAATACTCGCAAAGCTGCCGCAGAATAATCTATCACCCGTGCCGATCTATGAGTTTGAAGAAAGCGGAAAGCCGTTTTCCGGAAACGCTGCTGCACAGGCTGAGTCGATCTGCGACGCCGACAGCATAACCGAGCTTTTCTCGGAATGCGGCGATACAGCCTACACGGCGCTGGGAACTGTCGGCGGTTCGACGGTCGGCATATGCGGAACAGACATTGGCAGCGGTCTTCTGACTGCCGATGACTGCGGAAAGATCGCAAGATTCGTCAGAACCTGCGATGCTTTTGCAATCCCGATCATTACGCTTGTAAATACCGAAGGGTTTGCTGCCGATGATGTCGCTGAGGCGGCAGGCGCCGTTAAGTCTATGGCAAAGCTTGCTCACGCATATGCTGAAGCTACGACCGTTAAGCTGAGCGTGATTACAGGAAAGGCAATAGGCGCGGCTTACATTGCACTGGCAGGCAGAAATGCCAATTCGGATATGACCTTTGCGCTTCCGGGTGCGGTGATCTCGCCCGTTTCGCCTGAGGCTGCGGTCGAGATACTGCGGCACGATGACCTCAAGGGAGCTGAGGATACCGATGCGAAACGCCGTTTGCTTGCCGAAGAATATGCGGCGAATGATGCCGGCGCTGAG
>DLOT01000030.1:11979-12110 GCA_002479715.1 Ruminococcus sp. UBA7477
AATTTAACAAGACCGTTAGGAGGAAAAGGTTATGAAAAGATATAATATCACAGTAAACGGAAAGGCTTACGATGTTGCGGTTGAGGAGATCGCTGCGGACGGCGCTGCCCCTGTTGCGGCTGCCCCTGCTG
>DLOT01000071.1 GCA_002479715.1 Ruminococcus sp. UBA7477
GTTTTGAGGGGAGGAGCAGCGGCAGCTTAAAGCTGCATCTATTGCCGCCTTGCCGAACTTGTTCAAAAAAAGGCGAATGGCGTTGACAAGACGAACAATACAATACACCAGCAGCAGGCGCAGGTAAACACCTTTGCGCCTGCTTTTTGTTTTGCAAGAATTTATCCAGCATTATAAATGCGTGCATTGAAAAATGCGTGCATTAGAATATACGTGCGTTGATAAATTAATGCTTGCATTTTCCCCCGCTATGTGATACAATTATTTAATCAAGCCGGTCAGATGCCGAAGCCATGCCCGCAGGGGCTGTTCGGCTATTCGGCACAGGCATTTGCCGTATATTGCGGCTTGGTGTATGAAAAGGAACAATACAAATATCTGAAACGGAGGATCGCACTATGATTTACAGAGATTTTCAAGAGATCAAGCTTTCCGGGCTGGGCCTGGGAATGATGCGCCTGCCGACGATCGGCGGCAACGACGCTAAGATCGACGAAAAGGCCGCTGAGGAGATCGTTGACTATGCCTATCAAAACGGCGTAAACTATTTCGATACCGCATGGGGCTATCACAGTGGCAACTCTGAGCTGGTCGCGGGAAAGCTCCTGTCGAAATATCCGCGCGATACATATTATCTCGCAAGCAAATTCCCCGGCTATGACAACTCCAATATGCCCAAAGTTCGTGAGATCTTTGAAAAGCAGCTTGAAAAGTGCCGGACTCCTTACTTTGACTTCTATCTTTTCCATAATGTTTATGAGGGCAATATCGACGACTATCTTGATGATAAATTCGGCATCATGGACTTTATGCTTGAACAGAAAAAGCAGGGAAAGATCCGCCATATCGGCTTTTCCGCACACGGCTCCGTAGAAGTCATAAAGCGTTTTCTCGATGCCTACGGCGAAAATCTCGAATTCTGTCAGCTTCAGATAAACTATATGGACTGGCACTTTCAGGGCGCACGTGAAAAGGTCAAGCTTATTGAAAGCTACGGTATGCCAGTCTGGGTAATGGAGCCTCTGCGCGGCGGAAAGCTCGCGGGTGCTTCTGAAAAGATGACAGCCGAGATGAAGGCTATGCGCGCGGACGAAACCGTCCCGGCGTGGGCTTTCAGATTTTTGCAGGCGATACCGAGCGTTAAAATGGTGCTTTCGGGAATGTCGAGTCTTGAACAGGTAAAGCAGAACATTGTCACATGGAGCGAGGACAAGCCGCTGACAGCCGATGAATTTAATCGTATCGTTATGCTCGCGGACAGTGAAGCAAACAGCAACACGCTCCCCTGCACAGCCTGTCATTACTGCACCAGTCATTGCCCGCAAAGCCTGCCTATCCCTGAGCTTATCGCCCTGTACAACGAGCATACGCTGACGGGCGGCGGATTTCTGGCACCAATGGCAGTGGCAAGTATGCCCGAAAACCACAGACCTTCCTGCTGCATCGGATGTCAAAGCTGCGAGCAGGTCTGTCCCCAGCAGATAAAAATATCCGAGATGATGAGCAAATTCTCGGATATGATAAATATGTAGCAACCAAGGAGGTATTTTATGAATAAATCACGCGAACACATCAGAAGCATAACATTATCGGCAATGTTTCTCGCCCTCGGTCTGGTCCTGCCCTTTCTGACGGGTCAGATAAAGGAGATCGGCAATATGCTTTTGCCGATGCATTTTCCTGTGCTTCTGTGCGGACTGATATGCGGCCCAGCATACGGCGGAATTGTCGGGCTTGTTATGCCGCTTCTGAGAAACCTCTGCTTCGGTATGCCTCCCATGCCAAACGCTGTTTCCATGGCTTTCGAGCTTATGACCTACGGATTGGTCATCGGGCTGCTCTACCGTTTGTCACGCAAAAAGAACATTGCGTCGCTTTATGTCAGCTTGATAACCGCTATGATCGCGGGCAGAGTTGTATGGGGTATCGCACAGGCTGCAATCCTCGGTGCAAAGGGAAACGGCTTCACCCTTAAAATGTTTATGACAGGAGCGCTTTTCAATGCCGTTCCGGGAATCATTTTGCAGCTTATCCTGATCCCTGCCGTTATGATCGCCCTCGGAAAAACGGGCCTTGTGTCCTTCAGCAAAAGCGGTCAGGCCGAATGATGACGTCTGACGAAATTGCCAAAAGGATAATCGCTGATATCACGCGGCTTTTGCGCGACAAAGAGCGCATAACGCTGGCTATCGACGGTCGCTGCGCCTCGGGCAAGACAACACTGGCCCGCAAGCTTCAGGCGCTCCTTCCCGACTGCCGCGTCTTTCATACGGACGACTTCTTCCTGCGGCCGGAGCAAAGAACTCCGCAGAGACTCTCAGAAGCTGGCGGCAATATGGACAGGGAGCGGCTTCGTGATGAGATCCTGCAAAGACTTCCGGGAGGCGGCGAGATAATCTACCATCCGTTTGACTGCATGGCGGCAAGCCTTCTGAAACCGGTCAAAGCTCCGGGCGCAAGGGTGAGCATTGTTGAGGGGACTTACAGCTGCCATGCGGAGCTTAGGGCGTTTTATGATCTCACAATATTCCTTTCGACCTCTCCGTCGCGGCAGCTTCGGCGGCTGTCACAGCGAGAGGGAGCGGATCTTGAGGCGTTTAAGTCGCGATGGATACCGATGGAGGAAAAATATTTCAGAGAATGCGCGCCGGCGGACTTCTGCGATCTTTTCTTTGAAACATAAAAAAAACAGGCTTACAGGAGCGGTTTTATCCCATGAGCCTGTTTTTTTATTCGCTTATTTTACGGCAGATCAGCACATCACCGTCAGTATCGATAATTTTGACCATCGTTCCGATAGCCAGACTGTCCTCATCGGCGGATAGCGCAAAGGCGTCTATCGTCTGCCCGAAAACGTCAACGCTGACGCAGCCCGTCGGCTCTTTGGGCAAAACCGTTCTGTAGACCAATCCTGTATGCCCGATCGCGATGCGGCTGTCAGTCGCGCCGGACTTGGACTTATCTCCGCGAAATACGACCGAGATCATAAAGCAGACAAGCGAAGCCAGCACCGAAACCGGGAATGCCATATACCACTTGACCCCGTTAGACGTCATAAAAAGCGTCAGAAAGCAGAACAGGCAAACCGTTCCCATCGCCGTGATAATGGATACCGACGGACTTTTCCGGCGCACTCCCCTGTCCACGCTCTCAAGATGCTCGACAAACATATTGATGACCATGGTTACCGACGCCAGAACGCCGACGACCAGCAGTATTCTCTCGAAATAATTGAGCGATAAAAAGTAGCTAATCATAACTCATGCCCCGCTGTCAGACAACAGCAAACTGACTGTTGTAAAGCTCGGAATAGAAGCCGCCCTTTTTCAGAAGCTCGCCGTGGGTTCCCTGCTCTATGATATTTCCGTCCTTCATGACCAGAATAACATCGGCATTCCTGATCGTTGAAAGCCTGTGCGCCACAATGAACGAGGTCCTGCCTGTCATCATCTTCTCAAAGCTCCGCTGGATGCGAAGCTCGGTGCGTGTGTCGATAGAGGACGTCGCCTCGTCAAGTATCAGCATGGGCGGCAGGCGGAGCATGACTCTCGCTATGCAAAGCAGCTGCTTTTCGCCCTGTGAAAGCACTCCATCATCTGACAAAACGGTGTCATAGCCCTGCGGCAGCCTTTTGATGATCCTATGGCAATGAGCTGCCTTTGCGGCTTCAACTATCTCCTCATCTGTCGCCTCCGGGCAGCCGTAGGCTATATTTTCGCGGACAGAGGCGGTCTTGAGCCATGTTTCCTGCAAAACCATTCCGTAATTTGCGCGCAGGCTGTCCCGCTTGATATCCTTTATAGGAATGCCCGAAACGAGGATCTCGCCCTTGTCGCAGTCATAAAAGCGCATCAGCAGGTTGATGAGAGTCGTTTTTCCGCAACCTGTCGGGCCGACGATCGCAACACGCTGTCCGCTTTTTACCGACAGATTGAAGTTCTCGATTAGCCTTTGCTCTTTTGTATAAGAAAAGCTGACGTTTCTGGCTTCGACATTGCCGTTGGCATTTTCCAGCGTCACGGCATCGGGGGCGTCGGGGGTCTGCTCCTCGCTGTCGATGATCGCAAAAAGCCTTTCGGCGCTTGCCGCAGCACTTTGCAGTTCTGTGATAACTCCCGAGATCTCATTGAACGGCTTTGTATACTGATTGGCATAGCTCAGGAAGCAGGAAAGACTTCCTATCGAGATGCCGCCGGCAGACATTGCCGATATCGCTCCCGTTATGCCGACGCCCGTATATACAAGGCCGTTTACGAAGCGCGTCGATGGGTTTACGAGCGACGAAAAGAACAGCGCCTTTACTCCGATCTTCTGATATCTCTGATTGAACACCTCAAACTCTTCAAGGGATCTTTCCTCGCGCGAAAATGCCGATACGACCTTTATCCCGCCCAAGGCTTCGTTGACATATCCTGTCATCTCACCTCTGACGGACGACTGCTCCTTGAACAGCCGAAAGGTGCTTTTTGCAAGGAACCTGGCAACAAAAAGCGAAACCGGGGTTATCAGAACGACCACAAGGGTTATTTTTACGCTGATAGAAAGCATAAAGCCGATGGTGGCAAGAATAGTCACCACTCCGGTAAAAAGCTGTGAGAAGCCCAGCAGAAGCCCGTCGCAGACCATTTCCGCGTCGGAGATTATCCTGCTGACCATATCACCGTGGGGGACCGAATCAATTGTTTTAAGCGGCAGCTCTGAAAGCTTGTCGAAGCACTCGTTTCTCAGCCGTTTTATAATACTGTAGGATATCTTGTTGGAGCAGTTCGACATCGCCCACTGAAGCACCGCGCCCGCTGCAGCAACCGCCCCGAGCTTTATGAGTATCTTTCCGACGGTTTCAAAATCGACATTGCCCTTACCGATAATACAGTCTACCGCATCGCCTATAAGCAGCGGAGCATACAGGGTACACATGACCGTTCCCACTGCAAAGATCAGCGAAAGCAAAAGCAGCGGAGCATACGGTTTGACATAAGACAAAAGACGTTTCAAGGTATTCTTTTTCATTTTGCCGCCCCCCTCTCACTTTCGGAAAGCTGTGAGCGGCATATCTCCTCATATACCTCACAGCTTTGCAGCAGCTGCTCATGAGTTCCCAGACCTGAACACTCGCCGTCATCCAGAACAAGTATAAGATCTGCATTCTTCACGGCGCTCGCCCTTTGAGAAACGATGACCGTTACACTCTCGCGGCGGTTTTGGGCAACAGCGCGGCGAAGCGCGGCGTCGGTCGCCATATCGAGCGCTGATGCCGAGTCATCAAGTATCAGTATGTCAGGGTTCCTCACCAAGGCTCTGGCTATAGTCAGCCTTTGCCGCTGTCCGCCTGAGAGGTTCCGTCCTCCCTGCGCTATTCTCTCATCCAGCCTGTCGGGCTTTTTCTCAACAAACTCCTTTGCCTGGGCGATATCGAGCGCCTTCCAGATTTCCTCGTCGGTCGCATTCTCGTTGCCCCAGAGCATATTATCGCGGATCGTACCGCTGAAAAGGACCGCTCTTTGCGGAACAACACCTATCTTTCCGCGAAGCTCGCCCAGTCGGTAATCCTTCACATCGCTTCCGCATATCCTTACCCTGCCGCTTGAAGCGTCATAAAATCGCGGTATGAGGTTTACAAGAGTAGATTTGCCGGAGCCTGTGCCGCCGATAATACCGAGGGTATCGCCGCGGTTCAGGCAAAAGCTGATACCTGAAAGGGCAGGCTCGTCCGTTCCGGGGTATGAAAAGCTGACGTTTTCAAATGAAACGACCGGCGCCGACGGATCCTCGCGGCAAGGCGCTGAAGCAGTTTCGGCTACCGTTGTTTTGGTATCAAGAAGCTCGGAGACCCTTGCGGCAGAGGCGGTCGCCTTGGTAACGATTATAATAAGATCCGCAAAAGCGATCAGCGCCGTAAGTATCTGGGTCATATAGCTGACCAGCGCGATAAGCTCACCCTGAGTAATGAATCCTGTATCGACCTTGACGCCGCCCTGCCACAGTATAACTATTATCGCGGCATAGACTATAACAAAGGTCATGGGATTGAGCAGAGCTGATATACGGCCGACAGAAAGCTGCGAATCGCAGAGCGAGTCGGTTTTCTCCGAAAACTCCTTTTCCTCGCGCTTTTGTGCGGAAAACGCTCTTATAACTCTTGCTCCCGAAAGATTTTCACGGACAGAAAGGGTCACCCCGTCCAGCTTTTTTTGTATTTGCTTATAACGGGGCAGATTTGTATGCATAATTATATAGATGACCAGTGAAAGCGCTGGAACTGCCACAGCGAAGATCAGCGTCAGCGGAACGCTTATCGTCAGTGACATTACAAGTGCGCCAACAACGATAAACGGCGAACGCATGAAAAGACGCAGAAAACGGTTTACTCCGTCCTGTGCGAGATTGATGTCATTTGTCACGCGGTTTATCAGAGTCGAGGTTCCGACCTTATCTATCTCGGCATATGAAAGAGAGCTGATATGGCGGAAAACATCCGTCCTGAGCGCCGTTCCGAAACCAAAGGACGCCCTTGCCGCAAAATACTGGGCTGTCAGCGCACAGGCAAGACCCAGCACTCCCAGAATGACCAGCAGTCCCCCGCTTTTCAAAACGTAGTTTTTATCGTGCATGGCGACTCCTATGTCTATGATATCTGCCATAATAAGCGGCACGAGAAGCTCAAATATCGCTTCCGTCAGCTTGAAAAGCGGCGCTATGACCGCCTCAGCCTTGTTGTTTTTCAGATACTTGATGAGTTGTAACAAATCGCTTCACCTTTCATTTTTGCTGTTGAAAATCCATGTGATGTATGTTATAATTGCTTAAACAAGTTTTTGAGGAGGAGTATCAAGTGGCAAACCTTATCGCTTGGGCGGACAGCGCAGCCGCGGATTTCGTTCTGTCGATCCGCTGCGGCTTTCTGACAAACCTATTATCCGGCATAACCTTTCTTTCCGACAAGGGTCTGATATGGATCATTCTGGGGCTTTTTCTTTTGGCTTTCAAAAGGACACGCCGCTTCGGCGCTGTTTATGCCGTAACGCTTGCTATCGCTTTTGTCCTTTCGGAATACACCGTCAAGCTTATTGTATGCAGAGAGCGCCCCTTTATCGCCGACGAAACGCTGAAGCTCCTTATAGACGCACCCTCCGGCTATTCCTTCCCGTCAAGCCACACCTGCTCGTCCTTTGCCTGCGCGGTGAGTATCCTCTTTTTCAGCAGAAAATACGGCGCGGCTGCGCTGTTCTTCGCATTTCTGGTCGCATTCTCAAGGGTTTATTTTTCGGTCCATTATTTCACGGACGTTCTCGCGGGCGCTTTCATAGGAACGCTGACCGCAATCATAATTTATGCGGTTTCCAAAAAAATTGAAAACCGCAATAAACCGAACATTAACAATCTTAAGCGTCCAGATGCTGACCGAACTTGACGCAAAGCTTTTTCATTGTGTCAAAGGTTATCTCAAAATAGCCCGTCGAATCCTCGATCTCGTCATCAACATAAGAATCGACATTCGCCATTATGTAAGAGTAATCGGGAAGATAATATAATATCGCCTGTGTGTATTTTGACTTGGACTTATAATAGTTTGCGGGAGTAAGGCCCTCGATGACCGAAGCATCTCTTTGCATCCTAAGCTTTAAGGCTTCTGCATCGGTATAATTGAAATCAAACTTCTTTTTGCGGACCCCCGGCTGTTTGGTAAAGGCCGGCGCCTCGTCCTTCTTTTTAAACAGTTTGCTGAAAAGACCCATCTTCATTTCTCCCTTCAAAGCACATTAAGTCAACAGCGGACCTCTCTGCCCGCCGCCCTTACTGCGAGAATTCCGATACCATATTTAGGATAATACATTTTCTAGTAAAAGTCAACAGCTAAAAAGAAAACTTTTTTTAAATACTGACGGTTTTTGATACAAAAGATTTGAAACTTTTAAAAATAATACACAAATCGCTTGCAAAGGACACCGGAAAGTGATATACTTATAGCAAACGACAAATTATTTTGGCGTTGCAATTTGCCGATACGCACGCAGCGAACGTAAGCGAGCGAATGTGCGAGGCAATTTGTATCAATACTTGACCGACGCGGCATATGCAGCGAAGGCCATAAGCTTTGGAGGTAAAAATAATGGAAAACAGACTTCAGGAAATCAAATCTTCTAAGAACAGAAACGTTAAGATCGGGGTCATTCCCGGCCACTTCGCGACAAACCATTCACACGTTAATTACTATGTCGATATGACATCAATAAAGACAGGAACCCACATGGCCAGAGCCGCCGCCGAAGAGCTGGCGGTATGCTTCTCGTCCAAACAGGTCGAAACTATAATCTGTCTTGAGGGAACAGAGGTATTGGGCGCTTATCTGGCTATGGAGCTTGCAGGCAGCGGAATAAACCGCGGAACCGACATCAAGATCGTTACGCCCGAGCTTAACGCCAACAATCAGCTTATCTTCCGCGACAACACCCAGAAGATGATCTGGGGCAAGCAGGTCGTTGTTCTGGTGGCCTCAGCCTCGACAGGCAAAACGATCGCTCGCACGGTCGATTGCCTTAAATATTACAACGGACAGCTTACCGGTATCGCCGCGATATTCAGCGCCATAACGGAAGCCCACGGCATCAGAGTGGATTCTATCTTCTCACCCGACGATCTGCCGAACTATGAGAACTGCTCGGCAGAACAATGCAAGATGTGTCAAAAAGGAGTCAGAGTCGACGCGCTCATCAACAGCTACGGCTACTCAAAGCTGGTATAATTTAAAATATGTACAATTAAATTATATTGACAACGCACCTTGGGTATGATATACTTAAGGTGCGATTTAATATTCGTAATTTTATACAGCATGGAGGTAAAAAATATGACAAAATTTGTTTGCAAGGTATGCGGATACATCTACGAAGGCGAAAACCCGCCGGCAGAATGCCCGGTATGTCACGCATCATCTGAGATGTTCAGCAAGGTCGAGGGCGAGCTTACTCTTGCTGCGGAACATGAGTACGGAATATATGCAAAGACCGTAAAGAATAACCCCGACGTTTCCGACGAGGACAAGGCTTATATCTTTGAGCAGCTGAAGGCAAACTTCAACGGCGAATGCGCTGAGGTCGGAATGTATCTTTGCATGGCTAGGATCGCTCATCGCGAGGGTTATCCCGAAGTTGGTCTTTACTGGGAGAAGGCCGCTTATGAGGAAGCAGAACACGCCGCCAAGTTTGCTGAGATGCTCGGTGAAGACCTTGAGCCTAATATGAAAGCCACAACTAAGGATAACCTTGCCTGGAGAGTTGACTGCGAGTTCGGTGCGACTCAGGGCAAGACCGACCTTGCTAAGTGCGCCAAGAAGAACAACCTCGACGCTATCCACGACACAGTTCACGAGATGGCAAGAGATGAAGCGCGCCACGGCAGAGCCCTCAAGGGTCTGCTTGACAGATATTTCAAGTAAAAAGGAGATATTCGGCAATGAAATATGTTTGCCCTTGCGGATATGTTTATGACGAAGCTGTAGGCGATCCCGACAGCGGCATCGCGCCCGGAACAAAGTGGGAGGATATTCCCGATGACTGGGTATGCCCTGTCTGCGGCCTCGGCAAGGATGTTTTTGAGCAGGAATAAGTTTTAATGCCGCTGAGAGAGCGGGGAAAACTGACTGTTCCTAGCGTAGATATCCGATAATCGAACATGATAAAAAAGACCGGTGCTCTCATATGAGCGCATCGGTCTTTTTGTTATATTCTTTCCTCCCCGTAAGCAATCCATTTTACTTCGTCAAAACCGTTTTCGAGAAGCGCCGCATTGCACATACCGACATGACACATAATATGCCGTATCTGTGCGGTAATAACGCTTAAATATGTAAATTCCCCATTATCCCATATTTTTTGATCCAACATATTATCGTTAATTCTGCCCCAGAATTTATCAAGATTCTCGTCAAGAATATCAATACAAGCGCAGACCTCTGCTTTTGTCATTGATCCGTCAGAAGCTTCACACCAATCGTCTTGAATAATCTTATCACGAAGTCTTTCGGGAAGCGGAAATTCAAACTGAAAATTCCCGTTATAATCTTCGCGCAGCCAGAACATACTTCCGCAAAGAGTGTGAATAACATGGTTCCATATGGGCAAACCGTGATTCTCCGCTGACCATAATTTGTCAGGACAGATCTGCACAAGCTCTTTCAGCATATTATAGCTGTCATTAAACTGTATTTTCAACATTTCTGTTGTTGTCATAAAAAATTTCTCCTGTTTTATAAGAGCAGCTTTGCTATGTAATGTTATCAGTCGAGCCTGTTGCCGCATTCCGAGCAGAACTTCATTCCTGCCGGCTCAACCTTGCCGCACCTTGAGCAAACTTTCGCATCGGCTGCCGAGGGCACCTCGGTAACAGGCACTTCGGGAGCAGGTGCGCCGAGCTTTGTTCCGCACTCTGAGCAGAACGCCACACCCTCCGCCTC
>DLOT01000004.1 GCA_002479715.1 Ruminococcus sp. UBA7477
GGCGGCAACCGCCGCTCCCTTTTCTATATCCGCGCCGACATGCTGCACATAATGGGTATCCGAGCCGAGCGAAACGATCTCGCCGCCCAGATTCTTAAACATTTTTACATACTTAACGGTCGGGAAGGTCTCACCGTAGTTCTGGCGAAGTCCCGAGGTATTGATCTCAAGCCCTTTGCCTTTTGATGCGACCTCGCGCAGGCTTTCGGCAATAAGCTCATCATAGCGCGAAATATCGACGCCGAGGTCAAACTTGCCGTTCATATACCTCAAAAAGTAGGTAAGATGTCCGAGAACGTCAAACTTGCCCCATTTACAGAGCCTTAGCATCTCGCTGAAATATTTATCGAGCAGGCGATAGACCTCGTCTGTTGTATACCCGGTATAGTCGATCAGAGCGAAGTCCTCCTCACCGGGCAGCTGATGAAGAGAGCCTATGATAAAATCCACTCTCTCGTCCTTCACAACGATCTCCGCCTCGTCCGGGCATTCCTGGGCCTCGCCCAGTTCGCTTCCGACTATCAGTGTTATCCTGTCCTTATATTCATCCCTCAGCTTGGTTATTCTTGAAACAGAGCTTTCAAACGCACTTCCGAAATCGAAATACGGATAGACCTGCAGATCTCCGTAATGCTCCTTGGGATACCACCTATTGGCTTCGCAGTGGTCGGTGACTGCATAGGCTGACAGTCCCAGCGCGACAGCGCGCTCTATCATTTCGCGCTCGTCCGCATCGCAATCGACCGAAAAGCGGGTGTGTGTGTGGCAATCGACAAGCCCTTTCAGGTTGTTCATATATTCTTTTCCTTTCATCAGCTCTTACTATAAGATCACGCTGCCTCGGCTTTTTCCCCGTTAAAAAGAAGCTTCAGCAATATAGGTGTGGTGACCGAGGAAACGATAATCAGCAAAATGACCGAGGCAAAATACTTGGAGTCAAGAAGCCCCTCGGAGAGACCCTTTTGCGAAACGATAAGCGCGACCTCGCCGCGTGTCATCATTCCGACGCCGACCTTCAGAGCGTCTCTTCCCTTATAACCCAAGATCCTTGCTATTCCGCCGCAGCCGATTATCTTTGTCAGCAGGGCAACCAGAACGAATCCCACCGAGAACAGCAGCAGCTCGGTCGTAAATCCGTCAAACTGAGTTTTAACTCCTATACTTGCAAAGAACACCGGGCCAAACAGCATATACGAGCTTATATCGACCTTCTGTGCAATATACTCAGAATCAACAAGACTGCACAGAATCAGTCCGGCGACATACGCGCCCGTTATATCAGCGATGCCGAAATACTTTTCCGCCGCAAAGGCGAGAAACATACACAGAGCCAGACCGAGAATAGGGATCCTGCGGCGGTGAGGATAACGTTTGTCAATGACCTTGAAAAGATAATGGGCGATAACGCCGACCCCGAGGCCGAAAACGATAAACAATCCGGTGTTGATGATAACATCCGAAGGCTCGACGCCGGGGTTTTTAAAGCCGATAACAAAGGTCAGCACTATTATTCCGATAACGTCGTCGATTATCGCGGCGCTCATTATCAATGTGCCGATCTCGCCTTTAAGCCTGCCAAGCTCTTTAAGCGTCTGAACGGTTATGCCGACCGAGGTAGCCGTCATGATTGTTCCGACAAAAACAGCACGGAAAAACTCTCCGCTGCCGATATTACCGGCACCGTAAAACGCCATATACAAGAGTGTTCCGCCGATAAGCGGCACGACTACTCCGCACAGCGCAACAAGCAATGCCTTAGGACCTGTTTTCAGAAGATCGCGTATATTCGTTTCCAATCCCGCGCCGAACATAAGCAAAACAACGCCGATCTCTGCCATCATAGACAGAAAATCAGACTGGCCCACCCAGCCCAGAACGCTCGGACCGATGATCAGCCCCGCGACGATCTCGCCGACGACCTGCGGCGCTTTAAGCTTCTGCGCGAAGAGTCCGAAAAGCTTCGCGGTCACGATTATGACCGCCAGATCTCTGAAAAAACTAATTTTGTCCAAAATTACACGACCTTATTATATCAGAAATTACCTAGTGTCCCATATCCCGATAATCTATAATTCTATAAGGGGACGCCCTCTCTTGCAGGGCTCCCCCTCTACACCTACTTGCGGAGCGCACACCGTAAAGAGTTCAACCATCGCGTCGTAAATAGTGTTTTATTAATCGTTCGTCCGACCCGCCGTCTCGTCGTCGCGGGCGTTTGTTTTGCTTTGTCCGACCCGCCGTCACACTATCTATCTTACTAATCTATATTTGGCAAGGCGGCAACAGGTGCAGCTTTAAGCTGCCGCTGCTCCTCCTTCGCAAGCGTTTGATTTGGCTTTGTCCGACCCGCCGTCTTGCTATCTTTCTCACTATTCAATGTTCGGCAAGGCGGCATCAGGTGCAGCTTTAAGCTGCTATTTGCAATAGCAGTCTATATAGTGGGTGATGCAGTATTCAACGATGTCCTTGGCGTTTTGTTCGCCGCGTATCTCGTCGATGACCGTATCCTTGCCCTCAAGCTGCTTGTAAACCGAGAAAAAGTGCGACATCTCATCGAAAATATGCTGCGGTAATTGAGAAATGTCCGTATACAGATTGTATGTAGGGTCGCTCACGGGAACGCAGATTATCTTCTCGTCTGCACAGCCGTTATCCATCATAACAATAACGCCGATCGGGCGGCATCTTACGAGTGAAAGAGGCGCGAGCGTTTCGGAGCAAAGCACCAGAACATCAAGCGGGTCGCCATCCTCGGCATAAGTGCGGGGGATAAAGCCATAGTTTGCGGGATAGTGGGTCGAGGTATAGAGTATCCTGTCCATACGCAAAAGCCCGGTCTCCTTGTCCAGCTCGTACTTGATCTTGCTGCCCTTCGGGATCTCTATAACCGCATCAAACTCGTTTCTGCTGATCCTCTTGGGGGAAATGTCATGCCAAATATTCATAATATCTGTCCTTTCAAATCCGCTTGTGCGGAGAAATTTGATCTTGATATGCATAAACTTTAGGGTATATAGCATTTTGGCGGTTTGTGTTGCAAAAAAAGCGAACACCTATTCATTTTACAAAAATAGCCGCACTCTTTTTTACCATTTTCATCTGCAATATAAAATGTTCTAATCTGTCATCTTTGTCATCTTTATCATCTTCAAAAAACGGACTTGTATTATTGCTTTCATGAAAAGACATATCGCCGCCTTGTAACAGATTCATACGATATTCTCTTGGAATCATACACACACAACAGTATTCGTTTTTGTTTAATTCTTTAGCAGAAAGAGGAATAACATATATTCGTGTTGTATCTTTGGCTCTAAACAAATCTATTCCATGTGTAAAAAATTTATCTACACTCCAATGTTGAAGTATTCGCCTTTTTATATTCTCAGCTTGTCCTATATAGCATTTGATATATTCATCAAGAATTAATGCATATAATCCACTTGTTTCGTTGAAATCGTTTAATTTAGTCACTTTTTTCCACAATGGGATTTCAAAAAATTGTTGTGTCCACTTCTCAAAATCTTCTTTTTTATTGGTGTTTTGAATTGCTTCTTGAAATGTAAAATACCTACTTACCAGTCCGCTGAATGTATTCATGTAATTATTACCCTGTAAATATGTTTTAAATAAGTAATTTAGATATGCGTTGCAATATATTCCTTCGGTAATTTTTAACCCGCCTCTTTTTTTACAATGACAACCGAAATGAATATCTTCGATATAATCATATGTTACATTATCATAACGCGCAAGTTTAAAATAAGTGTTTTTTATTTCTGTAATGTTTAATTTTTCTATTATTTCTAAAAATGAACCTGTTGCAGTAGCAACCATTTTGTTGTCGATATACTTGTTTACAGTTGCTCTGAATAAATCATTTCCCATTCTAACCACCCTTTCCTAAAACGTTTATCCAAATTTCAAACAAATATATTATTTTTAGATAGTTCCTGTACAAAAATGGTGAACTTAAGAAGGTCAGGCATAAAAACAGCCTAAATATTATATGCATAAATTTTACTGTCCGGGCAATATACTTTATAAGACAAGCACCTTTTCGCGCCGAAAGCTTTTATCTGTCCGTTTTTGGGGACTGTTCCCGGAAGCCTGCGCGCTGCTGTCCGATCAAACGGACAATGCTTGTGTTATCATGATATCGGAAAAGGAAAAAACTTATCGAAAAAACAAAGGAGAAGTGATTTTTATGTCAGTAACAGTATGTATAGCAGGCTTGGGTCTTGTCATTCTGACCTCATGGTACTCGTTTATGCAGGAGCTGGCCGACCGGGCAGAGCGGAAGCGCCGCATTGAAAGCCTTGCGGCCGATCTGCCTGAAAGCGACAGTGACACGACCTTTGTTGCCTGAAGCTAGCTATCATTATAACGCATAGCATCGCCAAAATCAATAGCACCGCAAAATTTTTCGTTTTTGCGGTGATTTTTTCTGCCGCTTTACCCTTGAACCGAACTCATCAGCTTTACGGCCTCCTCCATAAGCTCAAGGGTCTTCTGACCTTTTTCAAGCGCAATGGAGAAGTTAGGCTTAGCGCCGTCGTCGAACCGCACACGTTTTCCGTACTTTTCCGAAAGAGCCATGACCTGCTCCATAAGCGGAGATCTGATATAGAAAACCACCCGCTCGCCCCTCTGCACGATCTCCGTTACCCCGAGGCGTGACGACATATTTCTGATAAGGGCGACCTTTATCAGACCCATAACCGACTTAGGCGGCTCACCGTAACGGTCTATAAGCTCATCGACAACATCAAGGCTGTCCTCCTCATCGCGGATACCGGCAATGCGCCGATAGCAGTCTATCCTTTGGGCGGAGCTTTCGATATAGCTGTCGGGAATGTAGGCGTTTATTGAAACATCGACAAGACAATCCTCGGAGGTTGCCGGCGGCGCCTCTCCCTTAGCTTCGGC
>DLOT01000053.1:0-16147 GCA_002479715.1 Ruminococcus sp. UBA7477
AAGGCAGCAACAGCCCCGTCGCTGACAGCCGTCGTCACCTGCCGCACCGTTTTCTTCCGGCAGTCCCCTGCAACGTAAACTCCCGCACGACCGGTTTCGCAGCTCTCTCCGCAATCGGCATAGCCCCAGTTGTCAAGCGCGATAAGGTCGGCAAATGCTTCGTTTTGCGGAACAAGCCCGATCGCCTCGAACATTCCGTCTATTTTCAACTCAAAACGCTTATCCGGTGTTTCAACGATTATTCCCTCAAACACGTCGCCGCCGATGATCTCAGCGACCTGAGCTCCGAGAAGAACTTCAATATTATCCTTCGCGCCGACCTGTGCGGAAAGTGCAGCCTCCCCTGTCAGATGATCGAGGTTTTGAATTATATAGACCTTTTCAACAAGCTCGGAAAGCTGCAGCGCCTCCTGCAACGCCGAGTTTCCGCCGCCGATAACAGCGACTCTCTTGCCGCGGAAAAATGCTCCGTCGCATACGGCACAAAATGAGATCCCGTCGCCTACAAACTTATCCTCATTTTCAAGCCCGAGTCTGCGGTGCTTTGCGCCGGTCGCAATGATAACGGCAAGGGCTTCAAAGCTCCCGTCCTCGGTTACAACGGTTTTTACATCGCCGTCCCTGACTTCGGTGACAGAGCCGTATTCAAACTCAACACCCTGCTCTATCGCCTGCTCGACCAGCTTTTCGGCAAACTCATTGCCTATCACGCTGACAAATCCGGGAATATTCTCGACCTTCGGCGAATAGGTTATCTGTCCGCCGAATGCACCTTTTTCGACAACGAGAACCGTCTTATCCGCTCGTCTGGCGTATATTGCGGCGGNNAGGGCCGCCGCCGACAACAATTATATCATACATATCAGTTATACCGCCTGCTTGGCTTTGTCAAGATATCCCTTAACAGCGCCCGCGCCCGCAAACTTCTCTGCCCTGCCGTCTGTTACGACTACAAGGGTCGGTGCCTGTTTGATGCCGAGGGCCGTTGCAAGCTCGGCATTTTCGGTTGCAAGAAGCTTTGTGTATTCATAGCCTGCCTTGTCAAGCATAGCGCAAGCGATCTTGCAGTTGGGGCAGGTAGCCGATACAAACAGGTAGCTGCCGTCGCTCAAAGAAACCGTATCGTCCTTCTTTTCCTCACAATGCTCGCACTTGCAGTTATGCTCTTTCGTTCCTGCCAAAACTCCGCCGTCGATGATATACTCCCTGCGTTCCTTATACTCCTGGCTCTTTCCTGCGTTCCAGTTTCCTACAGGTCTGTAATAGCCTGTGATACGGCTGTAAACCTCTGTGGTTTCGCCGCACTCGGGGCAGGTGAACTGCTCGCCGACAAGATATCCGTGGTTCTTGCATACGGAATATGTCGGGGACATGGTGTAATAAGGCAGCTTGTAATTCTCAGCGATCTTCTTAACAAGATTTGCAGCAGCCTTCCAGCTTGGCAGCTTTTCTCCGAGGAACGCATGGAATACGGTTCCGGAAGTGTAGAGTGTCTGAAGCTCATCCTGAATATCGAGAGCCGAGAAAATATCATCGGTATAGCCGACAGGCAGGTGGCTTGAATTAGTGTAGTAAGGAACATCTGATTTCTCGGAGGCTGTGATTATGTCAGGATACTGCTCAACATCGTGCTTGGCAAGTCTGTAGGAGGTAGACTCGGCAGGTGTAGCCTCAAGATTATAGAGGTCGCCGTACTTCTCCTGATAGTCGGACAGTCTTTCACGCATATGGTTCAATACTGCCTTTGTGAACTCCTGCGACTTTTCATGAGTCAGATCCTCGCCGATCCACTTTGCATTGAGACAGGCTTCATTCATACCCACAAGGCCGATCGTTGAGAAGTGATTTGCAAAGGTTCCGAGATAATGCTTGGTGTAGGGGTAAAGTCCCTCGTCAAGAAGCTTGGTGATAACATCTCTCTTGATCTTCAGGGAACGAGCCGAAATGTCCATCATCTTGTCAAGGCGGCTGTAAAACTCCTCCTCATTTTCGGAAAGGTATGCTATTCTGGGCATATTGATCGTTACAACGCCTACCGAGCCTGTGCTTTCGCCGCTGCCGAAGAAACCGCCGGACTTTTTGCGAAGCTCGCGGAGATCCAGACGAAGTCTGCAGCACATACTTCTTACATCACTCGGCTCCATATCGCTGTTGATGTAGTTTGAGAAATACGGAGTTCCGTACTTTGCGGTCATCTCGAAAAGGAGCTTGTTGTTCTCTGTTTCGGACCAGTCAAAGTCTCTTGTTATCGAGTATGTCGGGATAGGATACTGGAAGCCTCTTCCGTTGGCGTCGCCCTCTATCATGATCTCTATGAATGCCTTATTTACCAGACGCATTTCCTCAACACAATCGCCGTATGTGAAATCCATTTCCTTGCCTCCGACTATAGCGGGAAGGTTTGCAAGGTCAGCCGGAACGGTCCAGTCGAGAGTGATGTTAGAGAAAGGAGCCTGTGTTCCCCATCTTGAAGGAGTATTAACTCCGTATACAAACGACTGTATGCACTGCTTTACCTCGTGGTAGGAAAGGTTGTCTACCTTTACAAAAGGAGCAAGATATGTGTCGAATGACGAAAACGCCTGTGCACCAGCCCACTCGTTCTGCATAATGCCGAGGAAGTTTACCATCTGATTGCAGAGTGTTGAAAGGTGGCTCGCAGGGGAAGATGTTGTCTTTCCGGGAACTCCTCCGAGACCCTCCTTTATCAGCTGCTTAAGGCTCCAGCCTGCGCAGTAGCCGGTGAGCATAGAAAGGTCATGAATATGAATATCGCAGTTCCTGTGCGCGTTGCTGATCTCCTGATCGTAGACTTCGGACAGCCAGTAATTGGCTGTGATAGCTCCCGAGTTTGAAAGAATGAGTCCGCCGACCGAATAGGTAACTGTAGAATTTTCTTTAACTCTCCAGTCCAGAACGTTAACGTAGTTGTTGACGGTTTCCTTGTAGTCGAGATAGGTATTCTTCAGGTTACGCAGCTTTTCTCTCTGCTTTCTATAGAGAATATAAGCCTTTGCAACGCTTTCGTATCCTCCCTGAATAAGAACCGACTCAACGCTGTCCTGAATATCCTCAACGGCGATGTAGCCGTCCTTGATTTTGGGCAGGAAGTTTGCAGTAACCTTCAGAGCCAGAAAGTCGATGATATTATCCGTGTAATCTGTTTCGGTTGCCTCAAAGGCCTTTTTCATAGCGTTAGCTATCTTTGTGATGTCAAACTGTGCGGTCTTGCCGTCTCTCTTAATGATCTGATACATTTTAATCCCCATTCCTTTATAATATATTTTTATTACAGACCTCTCAGTCCTGCCGTTTTTACGAGCGGCGAAACCTCGTTTAAAAGCTCCTGCATCTCTTCCTTTGTAAATTCGGAAAGCCCGAAAGGAGAAAGAATATCGTCTGAGGCCTTGTACTGCTGAAGGTAGTACCTCTCTGCCCCGGAGATCCACTCAGCCAAGGAAAGCAGGCTTTCCTTTGTGTGTATCCCTTTGACGACCGTTGTCCGAAACTCATAGTCTACCTCGCCGCTCAGCAGAAAATCCTTCGATTCCTCCACCGCACTGATATCAAGCTTGGCGATCCCAACGGCTCTGCCGTATTCCTCGGGAGAATTTTTGATATCCATGGCGACATAATCTATGAGCTTTTCTTTTGCAAGCTTTTTCAAAACCGCAGGGCTTGTTCCGTTGGTGTCGAGCTTAACAAGATATCCAAGAGCCTTGATCTTAGCGATAAGCTTGTCGATATCTCTGTTGAGCAGCGGCTCACCTCCTGTGACTACCACGCCCTCCAGGATCCCCTGCCGCTTTTTTAAAAACGAAAGCAGCTCGTCCTCGTCGATAAGGCTCTCTGCCGTCCCGTTAACAAGTGACGCATTATGGCAGAACGGACACTTGAAATTGCAGCCGACGGTAAAAACGGTACAGGCGACAATGCCGGGATAATCCAGTAGGGTCAGCTTCTGCAAGCCCGCCAGCTTCATTCATTCCACATCCCTCGTTTTGAGTTTGTGATACAAGTATAGCATATATCGAGGCTGATGTCAACACTCAGGCACAATATATTGTATGTAAAATTTTCGCGCCCTATTTTGTGCATTTTAACGAACGCATCTTTGGGCAGACTTTTCATCACCTGCACTCCCCTCAACATCAGCATTTTCCGCGCATTAACAATCTACTGCCCCCAGATAAAGTGAAACAAAGGCACACGGACCTAAAGTCTGTGTGCCCCCGGGATTATTCTGATACGCTGACTGTGACGCCGTTTGATTTTTCACCGTTATAAGTGATCTTTACCGAAGCCGTTCCTGTCTCCAAGCCGGTAACAGTGAAATGCACCGTTTCGCTGTATGCCTTTTTAAGCTCTACCTTAACAGCTGCGTCGTTGTCGACATCTATTTCAAAATCCGAAGCATCTGCATTTTCAAGCTTATCCGCTCCCTCAACATCCAGAATGATCGTTTCCGTACCGCCGACAGAAACCGCATATTCCTCCTTGCGCCATGAAAGACCACCCGACTTGTCGGAGCCGCTGCCGACGCCGAAGTATTTGCAAACGGCGATTATCACAAAAACGATCGCCACAGCCGAGCAGATCACAGAAACAACGGTTTTTGCAGTCTTGCTGCGTTTTCTCTGCGCGGCTGTCTGTTTTTTCTTTTTACGGCTCGTTCCGCCGCTGGTCATAGTATATGAAAGACCTGTTCCCGGCAGACCTATAGTCGTTGTCCGCCTGCCCGAGGTACTTACCGTATGCCGTATCCCCTTTTTACCGACCGATACGCTTGCGCTGTTCTTATTTATATTCAGCTTTGTGTTGTCGTCAATTTTAACACTTTTATGGAAGTTCAGTCCCATTTATATCCTCCGAAATCACAAATTGATCTTTATACTGTCACCTTCGCCGCCGAAAAGAGTTTCACGCTCTGTCAGTGAGTACATAAGCTTGGGGCTTATTATATAACACATACTGCCGCTGGAGCGCATAAACATTCCCGTGACATATCTGGTATACGCCTCGTCATTGAGCTTTACGCTCGGATTAATGTCTGCTTCCTTTGTATCACGAAAGCGGCTTACACTGTCGACCATGAGTCCCACTCTCATGTCGCCGTCTTTTGCCACAACAATGACACTTCTCTCTCCCTTTGTCCGGGGAGGAAAACCGAACCGGCGGCGTGCGTCGATTATCGGCACGCTTTTTTCGTCTATCATTGCAAATCCCGGCGCATAGCTCGGAAACTCCGGAACCGGAAAGATCTCATCAGCCGAAGCGATCTCTATTATATCATCGAAAAGCACGGCGAAATCTCTTCCGCCGACTGTTGTCATAAGCATTCTGACAGTAGGGACAGTCTCCGCCTGCTCCTCGACCTCATCATAGTCCATATAATTATTTGTTATTTTCATATTCACCGACCTTCAATCTGGCGTTGACCTCGTCCGCGATCTTTTCAAGCGGAAGCTGCTTGATGACCGCCCCGTTCTCCATAGCGACCTGCGGCATACCGTATACTACACAGCTTTCCTTATCCTGTCCGATAGTATATCCGCCGCTGTCACGGATATGTTTTAATCCGGCAGCTCCGTCGCTGCCCATTCCCGTCAGCAAAACGGCTATCGCAGCGCTTTTTGCACAAGCAGCGACGCTTTCAAAAAGCACATCCACCGACGGACAATGACCCGATACCTTCTCTCCTGAGTGAGATGTTACGAAATAACCCTTATCATCGCGGAAAACGCGCATATGCTTCTTTCCTGCCGCAACTATTACGCTTCCCCGCTTAAGATAAGTTCCGTGCCGCGCCTCCTCGACCTCAAGCTCCGGGAATTGCTGATAGAGCCTTTGGGCGTATATCGCAGTAAAGCTCTCAGGCATATGAACGACCACCACAACAGGCGGTGTATTTCTGCCGAAGCCCTTGAGTATTTCGGGAACAGCCTCCGTAGCCCCTGTTGAGCCGCCGATCGCGATGAGTTCATCACTCTGGCTTGCCGTGATATTTTCCGAACAGTGCTTGATAGTGTAAACTATACTTCCTGAGCGCACCGACTTTGCCGTATTTGCGGTTTTAACACGGCAGTTAAGCTCCTGTGCAAACGCATAAAGCTCGTCGCTGGTCTTTATATGAGGCTTTCTTACATAATCGACAGCCCCGGCCTCCAGCGCCGCAAATGCATTGACGGGTGTCGAAGAGCATACTACGACCGGTATGGGGAACTGCGGAATAAGCTTTTCAAGGAAGGTTATTCCGTTCATCTTAGGCATTTCAATATCCAGCACCATAACGTCCGGCTTATATTCGATTATTTTATCTCTTGCTTCATAAGGATCTCCGGCAGAGGCGACGATCTCGATCATATCGTCATGGCTCATCAGCTTAGTGGCTACTTCTCTGAACAGCTTAGAGTCATCGACCAGAAGGACCCTGATTTTTCCGTTCATATTCATATCTCCTGTGCCTACGGCTTTCTGTAGATTGCGGGACGCACCTTGTCAAAACTCGGATTATTGATAAACTCAGTATGTCCTATATATAAAAACGCATCGTGGTTCATGTTGTCAAAAAACCTTTGGCAAAGCTTCTCGGTAGTCGGCTCGTCGAAGTATATCATTACATTACGGCAAAGAATAAGATCGAAGGTCTTTTTAAAGGCTATCGGCTCCATAAGATTGTGATATCTGAAAACGACCTCTTTGCGTATCCGCGGAATGACCTGAAACGTGCCGTCCGCCAGACGGGTAAAATACTTCTGCTGCCATGCGGCAGGAAGCTGTTTTACAGAATCTGCGCTGAATACTCCTCTTTTTGCCTTATCCAGCGCGTTCAGCGATATGTCGGTCGCCAATATCTTGCAATCCCACGCGGACTTGCGAAAACCGAAATACTCATCAATAAACATGGCGACATTATAAGGCTCGTTGCCGTAGGAGCAGCCTGCGCTCCAGATACAGATCTGATGAGTAGTGCTTTCACGCTCTATCTTAGGCAAAAGCTCTTTTACAAGGTGGTCAAAATGGTCGGACTCACGGTTGAAATAGGTATGATTGGTCGTCAGCTTATTTATGATGTTGGCGATCTCCATTCCGGTCTTGTCGGAAAACGCGGCATCAAGGAACTCCGTGAAGCTCTTATATCCGCTCTGCTCGACATAGAATGCAAGCCTGCATTCGACAAGCTGCTGTTTATTGATAAGATCAATACCGTATTTTGACTTGATAAATGTTGTCAGCCTTGCAAAATCCTTTGCACCTATTTCCATAAATACTCTACCCTCTCGTGTTTGAAATGCCAAATATTCACGCTTCAACAAGCTCCTCCTGCCGGATCAGCTTGTAGTAGCCCTCCTCAGTAGTCACAACCGCTCTGACAGTGCTTTTCAGGTCAGGCGTGGGGCTGATCTGTGCAGGGATAACATCAATAACATCTCCGACCCGCCGGACGATAAACCCGACCGCAGTGCTTTGAATGCTGAACACAATAATACAGCTGTGTCTGTCGTATTCCTCCTCACTGACATTGAGTCTTCTTGCCAGATCTATGACGGGAACTACCTTTCCTCTCAGGTTGATAACGCCCTCGATAAAGCCCGGAAGCATCGGTACAAATGTTATTGGCGGGATCTCTATTATGTCGGTGATTGCAGATATATCCGCCGCATATTTTTCGCCGCCCGTGACAAAGGTCAGCAAGCGTATGTTTTCAGCCTCTCCTGCCATAGCGTCAGCCTCCCTGCTTTCCGAAAATATTTTCAATGATCGCCTTAACGTCTGCTATCAGCGTTATGCTGCCGTCAGCCAGAATAGAGCATCCCGACAATCCGCGTTCCGAAAGGTTATACTGTGCCAGCAGCGGTGAAAACGGCTTCACTACTATCTGCTGCTCACCTATCAGTGAATCCGCGAACAGGCATACCCTCTTGTGATCGACCTCGCAAAGCAGCATAATTCCCTCGTCGAATGCTTTGCACTGCGTCGGTATCGAGAAATATCTGCTCAGCGGAATGACCGGATAACATTTTCCTCTGATAACGACAAGCATATTATCGTCTTCATCTCGGACAAGATTTTTCATATCGAGCCTGAACAATTTCTTGATAGACGCTATCGGAACGGAAATGTCACACCTTCCCACGCGCACCTGCATTACGTCGGTGATCGAAAGCGACAGCGGGATCTTTATGATAAACCTGCTCCCTATATTAAGATCCGACTCAACGACAAGCTTTCCTCCGACCTTCTCCAGATTTTGCTTAACAACGTCCATTCCGACGCCTCTGCCGGAATACTCGGTAACATTCTCGTTTGTGGAGAAACCGGCCTTCATGATAAGACCGAGAGCCTCCTGCTTGGTGTATTCGTTTGCCGGCTTACGAAGTATTCCTTTTCTTTCAGCCTTGGCGAGAATAGCATTATGATCCATTCCCGCGCCGTTATCCTCAACCGTTATAACGACCTCACCCGAGGTATTTTTTGCCGACAAAGTAACGGTAGGCGCTTCGTTTTTGCCTTTTGCCCTGCGAACCTCCGGTGCTTCGATCCCATGGTCTACGGCATTTCTTACAAGGTGCATAAGCGGATCGCCGAGAATATCAACGACCGATTTGTCCACCTCGGTTTCCTCGCCCTTAAATACCAGCTCAACACCCTTGCCGAGCTTGTTGTTCATATCGCGGACCACTCTGCTCATCTTTGAAAAAGCAGTTGAAACAGGAACCATTCGTATAGACATAACGATATCCTGAAGCTCGTCCGTCAGCTTTTTAAGGTTTCTGGCCGATGTATTGAAGCGGTCAAGGCTTGCCTCCATAGCTTTAAGATCGGGGCTTGATATAACAGCTGATTCGGTTATAACTATCTCTCCTACCAGATCGAGAAGAGCGTCCAGCTTGGACAGCTTGACAGAAATTATACTGCTTTTCTCACCGGCGGTATGCGCCTTGCCCTCGTCCTTTTTCTCTTTTGCGGGTTTTGCCGCCGTCTCTTTTTCCGCCGCAGGTGCTTTGGGAGCCTCGACTTCCTCCTTAGGTCTTTCGACCCACTCGGCTTTAGCGACATTCAGCGCCTTTTGTGCGGTTTTTAATACCGCCTCCCTATCGTCCGCAATAAGCTTTATATAAAGTCCGTCGGCAGCAATGACATCGTTTGCCGTATCCGCATCAAGGTCAAGCGGAACGGTTTTCGTCACTTCGCATACCTTTCCCAGCGAGCGCAGCAAAACAAGCGCTCTTACTGACGGCATAAGGCAGCTTTGATCGTATATAATATGCAGTGTCAGCAAGCTTTCGTCCTCGCCGACCTCAAAAACGGTTTCCTTCGGCAGCGGCTTGGCAGCAGCTGCTCCGTCGGACTTCATAACATCGGCATAGGCTCTGATACGGGCGATCTGCTGAGTGAAATCCGTAAGCTCCGCGCTGTCGTCCTGAATGACGTCCACCTCGTTTTTCAAGCTGTCAGAGGCGTCGAATACCAAATTAAACAGTGTTTTCTTGTCATAGGGAGTTTCTGGCTTGTCACGCAGGATAGAAAACAGATCCTCGACCGAATGGGCGAGCTGCTGCATATTTGAAAGACCCATCATCGACGACGAGCCCTTTATCGTATGCATGATGCGGAAGATCTCCGCAATATCGTCCGACGGTATGCTTTCCGCCTTTTCCGTCCGCATAAGTATTTCGTCCAGCTGCTCAAGAAGCTGATTTTCCTCAAATATGTATGTATCGAGCATCGACTCCATACCTTCGTCGAATTTTGCCAAAAGCCTCACCCCTCAAATCTATGATATCTCAATTTATATTATATCAAATCGCTTTGGTTTTTTCAATACAATTTTTTAAAAAATCCGTTTGCAGTTAAGAAAACATTAAGAAAAATCACCCTCCCGAATTAAGAAAGACGATGTATAATAGACCAAAACATTCATCGGAGGATATTATGACGAAATCAGGTATCAAAAGAGCTGTTTTAGCAGCAGTCGTTCTTCTGACTGCGGCCGCAGTTGCAGTTACGGGAGCATACTTTTACAATCGCAACAGGCGCCGACAGGAATTTGAAGCGCTTCCGGCAGCGGTTTTGCATGACAATGATATTGACAGCAGTCCGATATCCGGAGTGAAGGCGATGCAATATTTTGTCTATGATCTCAGCAATGAAAAAATACTCAACGAAGTCGGTGCCGAAAAGGTGGTCTACCCTGCCAGCTGCACAAAGCTGCTGACAATAATGACCGCTTTGCAATATATTTCACCCGACGAGCTGATAACCGCAGGCGAAGAGGCTTCATTTATCGCACCGGGCTCATCTATAGCTTATATAAAAAGCGGAATGACTCTCTCAGCCGAAATGCTGATCGAAGGTATGCTTCTCCCATCGGGAAACGACGCAGCCTATGTTCTCGCGGCGGCAGCAGGCCGTAAGATCGCAAACGATCCTGATCTGCCTGCGCACCGGGCGATCGAGGTGTTCGTTGCTGAAATGAACGAATACTCGGAAAATATAGGTATGTGCGGCTCAAACTTCACGGTACCCGACGGATACGGGGACGAACGAAATTTCTCAACGCTTGAGGATATGGCGATTATTTCAGCCCATGCCTTCAAAAACGAAACTGTCAGCAAATATTGCGGTCTGTATTCAGACAATGTTGTTTATGAGAGCGGCGAAAGCAATGAATGGACAAACACCAACGAGTGTCTTTGGCCGTCATCGGATTATTATGACGAAAGGATATGCGGACTGAAAACCGGCTCACTAGACGGATATTACAACCTGATAGCCGCAGCGAACGTCAACGGAACGGTGTATATTATAGGCGTTTTCGGTGAGGAAAACAAAAGGCAAAGGTTCGAGGACATTCTAAGAATAACAGACAGCCTCGGATAAGCGCTTTTTTCTGCTAAAGCGATGTGAAAAGTGTAAAAATATTGACATAAATCGCGGCGATTTATTGTACAAAATGATTTGCGCAGGCTCCTTTTTGTGTGCATTTATTGTGTAAAATTGATGTTGACATTTGCACGAAAATAGTGTAAACTAATCTGAATAAGAATAAGAAAATGTTAAGTCAAAAAATGCTATGAGGAGGAGTTTCAATGCTTGAAACAAACAAGGACAAAAAGTTCGTCAAGGAGGGTCTCACGTTTGACGACGTGCTGCTTATTCCCGCTGAATCCCAAGTTACTCCCGATATGGTTTCACTCAAAACACGTCTTGCCGGCAATGTTATGCTCAACACCCCGATCATGACCTCGGCCATGGACACAGTAACAGAGTCTAGAATGGCGATCGCTATTGCCAGAGAAGGCGGCATTGGAATTATCCACAAGAATATGTCTATCGAACAGCAGGCCGAAGAGGTCGATAAGGTAAAGCGTTCTGAAAACGGTGTTATTGTCAATCCGTTTTCGCTGACCGCCGACAAAACAGTCAAAGAAGCCGATGAGCTTATGGGAAAGTACAGGATCTCAGGCGTTCCTATCGTTGACAGCGAAGGAAAGCTTGTAGGAATCCTTACCAACAGGGATATGCGTTTCATCACCGATTTCAGCATTAAGATCGGCGATGTTATGACTAAGGATCACTTGGTTACTGCCCCCGTCGGAACAAACCTGGAGGGAGCGCAGCAGATCCTGATGAAGCATAAGATTGAAAAGCTCCCCCTTGTTGATGACTGCGGCAAGCTCAAAGGACTTATCACAATAAAGGACATCGAAAAGGCTGTTCAATACCCCAATTCCGCCCGAGATGAGAGAGGAAGACTTCTCTGCGGAGCGGCTATCGGAGTTTCAAGAGATATGATGGAGCGAGCCACGGCATTGGTCAAGGCTCAGGTAGACGTTCTGGTGCTCGACTCGGCTCACGGACATAATATAAACATCATCAACGCCGTAAAGCAGGTAAAGTCGGCTTTCCCAAGTGTCCCTGTTATCGCGGGCAACATAGCCACAGGCGCCGCAGCTAAAGCTCTTATCGAAGCCGGCGCGGACGCAATAAAGGTCGGCATCGGACCCGGCTCGATCTGCACTACCCGCGTTGTTGCCGGAATAGGTGTTCCTCAGATCACAGCAATTTATGACGCTGCCTGTGTTGCCGCAGAATATGACATTCCTGTTATCGCCGACGGAGGCATAAAATACTCGGGCGATATTGTCAAGGCTCTGGCTGCCGGAGGAAATGTTGTAATGCTGGGAAGCCTCCTTGCCGGATGTGAGGAAGCCCCCGGAGAAATCGAGATCTATCAGGGTCGTTCCTTCAAGGTTTACCGCGGAATGGGCAGTCTGGGCGCAATGGCCTGCGGATCAAAGGACAGATATTTCCAGAGCGACAGTAAAAAGCTTGTCCCAGAAGGCGTTGAAGGCCGTGTTCCTTACAAGGGAACAACATCCGACACGATATTCCAGCTGTGCGGCGGTATCCGTTCCGGTATGGGATACACGGGATGTGCAACTATAGAAGACCTCCACAAGAAGGCTCAGTTTGTAAGGATCACAGGAGCAGGTCTTAAGGAGTCCCACCCGCACGACATTTACATAACCAAAGAAGCTCCGAACTACTCGGTTTCGCTGTAACAGTCAAAATCTAAGACAAGAACAGTTTGAATTTCAAGCTTAAACAACTATATATGAAAACAAAAGACACTTACGAAATAGATTTCGCGAGTGTCTTTTTTAGTGCATATTTATTCCCTATCAGCTGAAAATGCGGATGTTTTATACAAAAAACTATGTACGAACCTTGCCGCGCAGACCGAAAGACTTTAAAAGCTTCAGATCACCCTTATAAACCAACTGCGCATTTTCAACGTATCTGATGTCATCAGGCTTGACAAGCCCCAGATCCTTATCAAAATGTGTCAAGCCGCACTCTGTCAGAACATGGGCGACAAACTGCGAGCAGAGAAAATGGTTCTTCCTGTGAATAGCCAATCCGAATGCCAAGCCGATAAGCCCGATGACATTGTAAGAATAGAGCTTGCTGTTCTCCTTAAACTCTCTTATCATCATTTCATACTTCTTGTACTGCTCATCGGTAGCCTCAAAGGCATAGATCTCACAAGGAACTGCCGCAAACATATCAAACACACCGACATTCTTCTCCTCAACAAATCCCGCAGGCAATGCAAATCGCTTGAACTTCCGGCAGAAGCTGTAGATCTCTTGCATCTCGCGGTCGCTGGAAAGTGATGCGTGATTATAAGGGGCTTTCGTTATAAACTTGATAATGCGGGCGGGCATAGTACCCGTCTGTGACAAAACAGCATATATGTATTTCGGATTATTCAAAAAAATTCGCCTTCTTTGAAAAAAGCACCAAATTATTGCTTCTTGAGAATATATCAATTATACACCATTGCCAAAAGGAAGTACATAAGCATTAATACTTTATTAATAAAATATATCACCCTGCACAATTTCGCACAATGTTATTTGTAGTTATAGTACAAAATGCATCAGCCGTTTTCTTTTTTGTCGGTTACGCTGATTCCCAGTTCTTCAAGCTGTTTAGCAGCGACCTCAGAGGGGCAGGCCGACATAAGCTCAGATGCATTCTGAACCTTCGGAAAAGCGGTCACATCGCGCAGGCTGTCGGCGTCACAGACGATCATCGCAATTCTGTCAAGGCCTATACCCATTCCGCCGTGGGGCGGTGCGGCATACTTATATGCATCAACAAGGAAGCCGAACTTTAATTCGATCTCCTCTTTTGTCATGCCGAGAAGCTCAAACATCTTTTCCTGAAGCCCACAGTCGGTAATTCTCATAGAACCCGAAGACAACTCGACTCCGTTGAGAACCAGATCCCAAGCCTTAGCGCGAACCCGTGCAGGGTCGCTCTCAAGGTAGTCTATACATTCCTCCATCGGCATTGTGAACGGATGATGCGCAGCGACCCATGTCTTTGTTTCGTCATCAAACTCAAAGAAGGGCATTTCGGTGATCCATACAAAATTATGCTTGCTTTTATCAATAATCCCGAGCTTCTTCGCGATAATCAGACGCAGTGCGCCGAGAACCGAAAGCGTCAGATTTGTCCTGTCCGCCATAATTATGACCACATCGCCTTTTTCAGCGCCTACGGCAGAGAGAATGCTTTCAAGCTCGCCGTCTTTCAAAAACTTGCCGAAAGAACAGCTTGGCGCGTCATCGACCCAGCGAACATACGCAAGACCCTTTGCACCGATACCTTTAGCGTGCTCAACAAGCTTGTCTATCTCTTTTCTTGTATAAACCGAAGCGGCATTTTTAGCACAGATCGCGCGAACGGTTCCGCCATCAGCCAAAGCATTCTTGAATACTGCAAATTCAACGCCGTTAACGGTGTCAGAAATATCCTGTATTTCCATTGCAAAGCGAGTATCGGGCTTATCCGAGCCAAAGCGGTTCATAGCGTCTGCAAAGGTTATCCTTTCAAGCGGCAGCGCGATCTTCTCGCCAAGCACCTCGTCGAAAAGCCTTGCAACAAAGCCCTCGACCATATTCTGTATATCATTCTCATCAACAAACGACATTTCGAGGTCTATCTGTGTAAACTCAGGCTGACGGTCAGCTCTCAGGTCCTCGTCGCGGAAACATCTTGCCAACTGGATGTAGCGGTCGAAACCCGAGATCATAAGAAGCTGTTTATATATCTGCGGCGACTGCGGCAGCGCATAGAACTTTCCGTGATGTATTCTTGACGGAACAAGATAATCTCTCGCACCCTCCGGGGTAGATTTCATAAACATCGGAGTTTCGATCTCAATAAAGCCGTTTTCATAGAAATATTCCCTTGCGACCTTAGCGATCTTGTGCCTTGTAATTATGTTTTTCTGAAGCGGTGCGCGCCTTAGATCAAGATATCTGTATTTCAGACGCAGTTCCTCGTTAGTGTTCAGATCATCTACTATCTCAAAAGGAGTTGTCTGCGCCTTGGAGAGTATCCTGAGGTCAGTAACGAACACCTCAACATTTCCTGTAGGTATCTTCGGATTCTTGCTCTCGCGCTCGCGGACCTCTCCTACTGCCATAATAACGTCCTCGCTGCGGCAGGAGGCTGCCTTTTCAAATATCGTTTTGTCTGTCGTATCGTCAAAGGTCAACTGCAAAAGACCCGTTCTGTCGCGCAAAACGATAAATATAATGCCTCCCTTGTTGCGAACCGTGTCGCAAAAGCCGCCGACAGTTACAGTGCCGACCGGCTCCGTTACCTCGCCGCAGTAGTGTGTTCTTTTCAGACCCTTCATCGTGTCCATATTCAATCACCTTTCGTATTATTATCAGTTAGTTTTTCTAAAAGCGCTCTTAGTTTTTCCGACTTGCCACTGTCACGAAACAATAACAGGAGTGTCAATACACCTGCCGCCGCGAATGCAGCAGCTCCTGCATAGAGCTTTATTGCGAGGCACACAAGTGCCAAAAACAGCGATACAACTATACAAGTTCCGCCGAAAATGCAGGTAGAAAGCGGTTTCATAAGTCTTCCGGTTATAACGCTCCCCTCGCCGTCAGGCAGGATGCAGCCGTAAAATGTGGTGGAAGAACCGTCGGTCTTTTTTGGTGCATGATGAGATACTCGGATCTTACCGCCGTTTCTGCTGCCGTAAAAGACCTCAGAAGTCCTGTATTTCTTAATAAAGCTGCTTACTCCTATCACGCTTCCGCGAGCCTTGAAGGGAATGATCTTCCTGTCGAACCTGGCGGTCAGCTGTTTGACCGTTAAATCGGATCTGAGCCGCAGTTTTCTTGGCAAAATAATCATCATACGTTTTCAAAGTCGGCGCCGCTAAACATTTTTGCAATAAGCTCGTTTGAAAAGCTTTCGACAAACCCCTCGCCCAGCTTGATCTCCTTTTCCTCGCCGCTCTCCATATCCTTAAGTTTAGCTTCACCGGCCGCCAGCTCGTTGCTTCCCAGAACGATACAGAACTTAGCGCCTATCTTATCGGCATATTTCATCTGAGCCTTTAGTCCTCTGCCTACAAGATCATACTCAGCCTTGTATCCCTCAGCGCGAAGCGACATGACAAGCTCCAGCGCCTTTTTCTGCGCTGCATCGTCCATAGCAGCAATATAAATGTCGCAGGTATCGGGAAGCAAAAAGTCACAGCCCTGTTTTTCCATTGTGATGATAAGCCGCTCCAGACCCGCTGCGAAGCCGAGTGCGGGAG